>NZ_JBNNOR010000026.1:0-48746 GCF_050274955.1 Peribacillus sp. NPDC006672 | reverse complement strand
ACGATAAGTACCTTGCGCTTCCTTAGTGGTTGGTCGATGTGTACCCCCACAGTGGACTTTCACCACCTAGATAGTTGCCATGCCTGGCACACTAAGAAAAAGCCGCCTTAAAGACAGCTCCGATCAAAAGCTAACGCACCCGTTAGTTTAAGTAGAATGTTTCACAATCTTTCTCGAGGATAAAGTTTATGCGTCATAAAATATTCTTCTCCACAGAAAATTTAAAGTTTTAAGTTCCTCAATAGCAGTGAATAAGAAATGCAGTTTTTCAATAAGTACATCCCTAATCATCAATCACTATTTAGCTAAATGATTACTTAGTAACATCACAACGGAGTAGGAGTATTAATTTGTTCGTCAAAATTTAATTCTAAAAGTTGTCCAGCATGAACCAATCCAGATCCAAATCCGTACATAAGAACTCGGTCTCCATTTTTGACTTTTCCCTTACGGATACCAAGATCAAGAGCTAAAGGAATGGTTGCAGCAGAGGTATTTCCAAAGTTGACTAAGCTATAAAGCGTTTTTTCCATTGGGTATGCTAATTTTTCACAAATTGGCTCTATCAACCTTAAGTTAGCACTATGAGGTATAAACCAATCAACTTGGTCTAAACTCGTTTGCGTTTTTTCTAATATCTGTCTTATACTCTCAGGAACATTCCTTACAACCCATCGAAAAACTTCTCTACCATTTTGTACAAGGTATTGAGTATCTATTAACTCAATCCCATTGATTTTTTTTGATAGTCCAGGCCGATATACATGTTGTGCTCCTCTCCCATCACTTCCTAAATGGAATCCAATGAAACTTTTTGATTGTTCATCTCTTTCAACTAATACCGCACCAGCACCATCACCAAATAAAACACATGTATTTCTATCTGTATAATCTGTAATTTTCGAGAGTGTGTCTGCTCCAATAACTAGTACCTTTTTGTGGAGCCCAGAAGAAATTAAACTGTGTGCTGTATGTACTGCATAAACAAACCCTGCGCACGCTGCACTTAAATCTATGGCACCTGTTTGGGATATATTTAATTGGTCCTGTATGATACTTGAGACAGACGGGAATGGTAAATCTGGTGTGCTTGTTGCCACAATAATCATATCTACATCTTTGACTTTTTTATTATATCTGTGCATTAAATCTTTTACTGCAGATACGCATAAATCACTGGTAAATTCATCAGGACGGGTTATTCTTCGTTCATGAATCCCTGTTCTTTGAATAATCCATTCATTATTTGTTTCGACCATTTGCTCAAGTTCAAAGTTTGTTAATTTTTTTTCTGGAACATATGTCCCGATAGCTGTTATTCTCGCCCCTATCATACGCTCACCCCATATATTTATTAGAAGTTAGTATTAATACCTGGTACTAATTATAACAATTTATATTGTTAATAATCAATTGAAATTCCTTTTTTTTCTAAAAAAACACTTACTCCATATTGAAGTAAACTGCCCCGTTAGTCCATTAGAAAAGGAGCTGCTGATCAGCTCCTGGTAATGAAGTAAAGCTCCTAGTTGAACAAGGAACTATTATTTTTCATTCCCATTCCTCAGCGAGTTTTGCGTAAATAATATGGTCTACATAATGATCATATAGCCATTCTGCTTGTCTTAATTTTCCTTCTTCTATAAAACCCTGCCGTTCTGCAAGTGCTCGGCTTTTTTTGTTCTCAACAGCTATGCTAACCTCAATTCGATTTAGCCCAAGTTCTCTAAATCCGTAATCAATAAAAGCCTTAAACGCTTTTGTCATTATGCCCTTTCCCTGAAAACTTTCTCCCAGCCAGTAGCCGATGCTCCCAATCTTACTTGCCTTGTTTATTTCATTAAATCCGATAGTTCCTGCTATTTCACCTCTATAAATGATGGCAACTGACTTTGGATACCCTCCAGTTTCTACTAAGCTCTGTAGTCGAGATTTTATGTTCTCAACAGTGTCCTCTACCTTTTCTACGTAATCAAGCCATCCAAGCCATTCTTTGAGATAAGGTTTTGAACTAATGATCAAATTGAAAAACTCTTCAGCGTCACCCTCATTGAATAACCTCAAAGATACTTCGTCATCGATTTGATGTATTAACAAAAATTCTCCCCCTGACATTGCCTCTATTAATTTCACACAATAATTCCATTTTCCTTCTTCAACTAAACTGCCCCGATAGATTTCTTTCATTTTTTCATTGGATACTTAAATAAATGTCAAATGTATAATAAGTAATGATAAATGATACCCTCAAATTAACTATAAATTTATGCTTTTCTCTTTTATAAATATAATTCAATATTAGAACATTATTTCCTTCTAGAACTGCTCATTGCTCTCCGGCGGTCGTGCAGTACCATCAGGATAATTATTCCCATCATCACTCCCAAGACGCTACCTAACTCGGTGGTTAGTACATATGAAAGTGGGTACTCTAGAGCAGGTTGTGCAAACTGTTTTAGTTTTAATGAATCAGAGGACTTTTCACGAAGATAGATAATCATTTCCCCCATTACGCTCACCATCAATACCCTAAAAACAGCTCTGCTCGCTTTAACTTTAACATAATATTCCAATTGTAAATCACTTATTCTAAAAAATTGCCTCAAAAACACCTCGCAAAACCAAATTTATCGATAAATAAAAAGAATCCATTTTGAAAAAAGCTTGATCAAAATGGATTCATTACTTACAAATTGCTATAGCGATTAAAAAAAGTTTGATGGTTTTGATGATGCTTTTTGTGCTAAGGCACCACTTCAATGGAACTATCATTTTTTCTACTTGTACTATTATTTAGGTATGCCAATTTCTTTTAATGGATAAAATCGAAATTTCACTTCTCCAACAATCGAGTCGTAGGAAATTAATCCGAAACTCCTGCTATCATTACTCTTTAAACGATTATCCCCCATCACAAATAACATGTTTTTAGGCACTTTGGATTCTCCTGTTTTTTCTTGCAATGAAAAGTCCTCTGTCAGTTTAATAAATGGATTATCTTCTTTATTTGCAATTAAATACGGTTCTTCTACGGCTTTTCCATTAATATAGAGCACATCATCTTTCATATCAATACTATCTCCAGGAAGACCTATAACCCTCTTAATATAGTCTTTACCATCAATATCTGGCGCATCGAATACAATCACATCAGATCGTTGAATTTCAGTCGTTTTGCTTATTACTACTCTATCTTTGTCTTGAAAGGTAGGCGACATTGATGCTCCCAATACAGTTGTAGGTGTAAAAAGAAATTGTCTACAAATAAAAGTGATGATGAAAGCAAAGGCAATTGATTTTACCCAAGAATAAATTTCTTTTTTTGTACTTTCTTTCATGGTTTCCCTCCTAATATAATCTTGTATTAATATATTAATTCTATCCTATATCAAGGAACATTAACAAAATTTGGTTTCTTATACAACTATTCTTCCCCGATAGTTGCATAAAGAAAAAGCTTCCATAAAGACAGCTCTAATCTTCAGCCAACGCACCCGTTAGTTATTAAGCCTTTTTTTCTTTACTTCCAGTCTGTCACTTAATTCGTTAAAGGTCTGAACTACCTCCGGCATTGATAACTTTTTTGCTAATAAACTCCCTTTTTCGATTGATTTAGAAGCTTCTTCAAATAAAATTGCTTTAATTTGAGCATCTGCAAGGCAATACCAGTAAAACCACGCATTCATTTTTGAAATTTTATTGTTATAAAACTTTTCGATAACAGGATAGTATTTAGAATATAATTCTTTATCATGAACTAATTTTTCACTATTCCATTTTAATACATCTACTAAATAACTATCAGCAAGATACCTTCGCCAAACCGCCAAACCTTCTTTTTGATTACCATTCAAAAGGTCGATTTTATGATAAAGAACATCTGCAATATTTTTGAATGAGTTATCACTAAACTGAAAAATTTCAAGTTTGTTTCCTGCAGCTGCACCTATTGTAACACCGAATAAATATTCTTTTGTACCATCACCAGTAATATCAGCTAAACCTGAAAAATCCAAACCAACTCCTTGAGCTTTTGTTTCCCAAACTTTTTGCCAATCATCATTAACCTTCTTTAGCACCATTACTCCAAACTGGGAAGGATTAGGTTGTTCTTTTGCTTTGATTTCAAAAGTAGCGATTATTTCTTTTTGCTCATCGTGGTTAAAATCATAAAGTTGAATTGACTGAGTGGAGAAAGGTTTTTCAGGGTTTACAAGTAAAGCATTCGACGGAGTAAATTCTTTAACAATTTTCATAAGCTCATCATTTAGTTTTTCGTCAGCTTGAACAAATATCGGTGAAAGATTTAATGTCGCCAATAGTAAGGTAAATTGCATTATTTTCTTCATCAACTATGTCCCCTTATACGGTATGGAATTATAATTCCCTATTATCGATTTGTATATTATGGACTTTATTTATAAAACAATTATTAAAATAACCTGCCCCTTTAGTTCATTTAAGCATACTTTTTCACTTCAATTTTTGAATGAATAATAATGTAAAGAATCGGACGTTCAAAAGGCCGCCAAATGGCGGCCTTCTTATGGCGATAACGCACCCGTTAGTTTAAGTACATTCCTTCACAATCTCTTTAAATTTAAAACAGACAACCAATTTACTTTAAGGGTGTTGTTCCACAACCTGACCCCAAAAAGAAAATAAGCACTTTGTTACAGGAAAGTGCTAAATAGTTGAACATTAAAACTATTATTATCTCCTACCGATCTTTCTCAACTTATTCACTCGATATAAATATCCCAAATAAGGCATTCCTGTAAAAACCAATCCAATCAATGAAATGCAATACAGAATAGTCAACACAATATCCATAGTTGCCTGAATTCCGTTAAACAAGGTAATTTTGTTAACAAGATAATTGGCGGCTATAAATAAGAGGGAGACAAGAATCATGATGAAAGCTCCCTTTCCCATTGCCTTTTTCTCGGTTTCATATTTTTCGATCGTTGTTTCCCTGTCTGAGTAAATAGGAGCTATTCCTGGAGGTGCACTAAATAAATGTATATAGTCTGCTGAAGAACCAACACGTGTCCAGCCCGCTTCTTCAAAGTATGCGAAGTAATCGCTATCAGCATTTTTGCGGTAATCCAGCGAATACTGAACTTCCTGACTCTCTGCTTTTCTAAGTGTATAGCCCATAAATGCAAAACGGTCAAAAATCCATCCTTTACGAGCCAGTCTTTCCAGCTTTGCCATATCCTTTTCTTCATCAAATGCCAAACCACCGCTCATCACATACTTTGTCTTTTTCATCATGCACCTTCCCCTCTCTGATCCAAAATTTTTTTCGCATGGCTGATCATTGCTTCACGGCGCTGAACATCCTTTCTTAATAAATCAATGCCTTGCTTTGTCGCGATATACGTTTTGCGTTTGTCTTTCTCTTCCCCTAGCTGCTCAATCATTCCTGCAGATAAAAGTTTCTTAATCGTGGTATACATAGAAGCCGGACCAACCGTAAATTGCTGATTTGTCATTTCCTCAATGTTTTTCATAATTAAATAACCGTGTCTCGCCTCCATCAAAGAAAGCAGAATGTAATATGACGCATCCGTTAATTCACCTGTCTCAAGCGAATCATTTCTTGCCATTTTATCACCTACATTTCATTATATCGTTTAATGATATATCATTAAATATAATATATCGTTTAATGATATACACGTCAATAAAAAATGAATTTATGAATGATGAAAATTGTATAACTGATAAATGCAATCTCTTTTCATTAAATCCTTCTTGTTTTTGTATTCTGTTCTCTCTCAACCGTCCTATTGCTTATTATCTTGTACTACACAATCATTTGCCCCATAAAAAAAGACACTTTCCTTATGACGGATAAGCGCCTGATTGCTTAAAATCATTATTTTGTCTTAATGAACTAACGCACCTGTTAGTTTAAGTACAATATTTCACAAACTATTAGTAAAGGAACCATTCAGGGCTACGTTATCTTGATGGTAATTCATTCGATGTTTTCTAAAAATATCTAAATCTGCTGATTTTACTTAACTTGGGTTTAGTCTTTTCCTTATATTCACTAAAAACCAAAAAATGGTAGAACCCCAAAGAGGTGAAATCACTGAAATTTAAGAAGTTTATTATCGACCTATCATCATTATATAATTAAAAAACTACTAGATGCAGGATTTATTCAGTTATTTGAAAATAAGAATGACCGTCGAAAAACATACATAGCAACCCAAAAAGGCAAAATGATGCTAATGAATAAAATTGAAAGAAGAAGAAGAAAAATGGTAGAACATCGAAAATCACCTTTTAGGTGGAGACAGATGATGTTAAAGAATATTAAAAAATTGTAGAAGTTTATTTCTACAATTTTTTATGTAAGTAGAAAAAGAATAATACTCCATCTTCTGTATTGGATACGCCATACTGTACACCATGGAGTTCTAAAATATTCTTAGAAATGGCTAGACCTAATCCTGTTCCACCTTTTGAACGCTGACGAGAAGTGTCCATACGATAAAAGCGTTCCCATATTTTATCTAATAGTTCCGCCTGGATATGAGTACCTTTATTTTCTACACATATCCTTACTTTATCATTTTCCTCTATTGTCGAAATGATAATATCCTCTTTTTCTGGAGTATAACGAATTGCATTGGTAATAAAGTTTATGATAACTTGATCAATGCGATGTTGATTGGCAACTACTTCAATCTGAGAAAGATGTTTGTATACATTTAGTTCCTTTTTAGCTATTTCCAATGATAATTGTTCACATATATTATCAATTATTTGATCAATATAAAAAACATCCATTTGCATTTTATATGTACCAGACTCAAATTTGGCTAGCTCAAGCATATCAACAATTAACATATCCATCTTGTCTACTTCTTTTTCCATTGCCTGAAAGTAATATTCTTTCTTATGGCTAGCAACACCATCTTTTAAAATTGAAATACAACCTTTCATAATACTTAGAGGTGTTTTTAATTCATGCGATACACCTGAAATAAATTCTTTTCGTGTATTTTCCAACCTCCTTTCTTTCTCTATGTCCAGTCTTAGTTGGCCAATATGTGAATGTAATGTGTTGGAAAGCATATTAATATTTTGTGATAAATCACCAATCTCATCTTTTGAAGTAATTGGAATTCTTTCCGAGAAATCTAAATTTGCAATTTTTTTCGTTGTATTGTTTATTTGTAACAAAGGTCTCGCAATTTGTTTGGAATAATAAAAAGAAGCAAGAAAAATAAGCAGCAATACAAATGCAATAATATATACATAATAATCCTGTACCATTTGTATGGCTTCATCAACTGGCTGCAACGATGTCATTGAAAAAATATAGGCTGTCGTACCATTTTTTTCTTTTATCGGCAGTATCAATAATTTATACTTAATATCATTTTGCTCATAATTAAGCTCTTGTAATTGCGAGCTTTTACTTCCTTTATTTAACAACAAATTCACCTGAAATTCTTTGATTCTTTCAATAAATAAATCGTTTGTATACATGAAGTTCGTTAATCCATTCCCTTGAGGAAGTTGCACCTTAGAAACGGTTCCATTTCTTACAACCACATGCGATTCAGCACTAAGTCCTTTTGAATATTTTACTTTCAGATCAATATCGCCTAATTTTTTCTTAATTTGCTTATTTTCCCAATATGAAGTGCCTTCTTCCATCTGAACCTCAAACGGAACGATTGCAGAATCTTTTTCTATTCCGAAAATACGAATTCGCACTCCTGAAGCTAAAGGTAACTTTTGACTTCCAACATCCTCTATATGCATAAGATAGTACAAGGGAACGGTGATGGTAGTATCAGAGAAGTTGTTTTCTTTAACACGATCCAACTTTACTTTTACATAAAAATCTTGTGCGTGCTTTAAGTTCCCATTACTATCTAATGTTGTAATCCATGTATTATGCTCTCGATAAAAATCTTGTTCAAGCTTTTGAATTGCTTCTGTGTTACCTCCGCTATTTAAATAACCTTTTTCAAAAGATTTTATACTTGTTTTAATATCATTCACTTTCCGATTGGCATAATATTGTTTGAAAAATATTGTTTGGCCAATGAAAATGGTTGCTAAGATCAACATACATAAAGCTGTTGTTAGTATAAATAATTTTAATACAATTCCTTTTTTCATACCTAACCCTCAAATTTATAACCAGCTCGAACAACTGTTATAATATATTTTGATTTATCTCGTAATTTATTTCGTAAATTACGGATATGACTATTTACTGTGCGATCATCACCAAAGAATTCATAGCCCCAAACCTTTGTAATTAATTGCTCTCTTGTAATGACAATCCCCTGATTTTTCATTAAATACGTTAAGATTTCAAATTCTGTATGTGTTAGATTAATATCCGCTCCTTCTACTGTGACTGTCCGTGAAGGAAAATGTACTCGAATACCATTACAGAATAACTTATCATCACTTGCTTGTTCACTTAAAGAATATCGACTATCAAGTAATCTTTTCGCTCTTGCTAATAAAATGGGTGGGCTATATGGTTTTGTTACATAATCATCCGCACCTAACTCAAATCCAAGTAATGTATCATCTTCATCCACACGAGCTGTTAACATAATAATAGGCACATTAGATGTCTTACGAATTCGCCGACAAACAGACCAACCATCTACTTCTGGTAACATAATATCAAGAATAACTAAGTGTACCTCTTGTTCTTCGAATAAGGATAGTGCCTCTTTCCCATCTCTTGCTTCGAGTACTTCATATTTTTCATTTAAAAAATAATCTTTAATAATTTCACGCAAAATATCTTCATCTTCAACGATTAGAATTGTTCTTTTCATGTTTACCCCCCAATATATTCAGTATTGCTATAAAAATATAAAACCATAAGGGAAAATAAGGTATCTTTTAACTTAATCGACATGGAGAGTATGATAATGAAAGTCCGTTTTTAATCAGTAGAAATTAACCTAGCTTCAATAATATATCTATTTGGAGCATCGCCTATATAATCAAATGGGTAACAGGTTGTAAGTGTTACTGTAGGTGCATCTTTGTGTACAATGACTGTGCGATCATCGGCATTCGTAATCCATTTTTTCGTGATTTGATATGTGTAAACCTTTTTATCATATTCCACAAGAAGGTTATCATTTCCTTTCAACTTTCCTAGTTCTGTAAATACAGTATCACGATGTCCACTCAGCACTGTATGTCCATGTTCAGAAGGAACTGTTGTAACATTACTGACAAACATACCCACTCCTTTTTTTAAAACGGTATCATCAGCTCCCCAATATACAGAAAACTTTTTTTTCATTTTTGGTATATTTAACGTCGCTACTTTCTCTCCATTTTTATACTGCATTTGGGAAGAAGGAACTTGTGGCTGAACAGAGGCTTTTGTTTCATTTGAAGTATGTTTCTGTAGTATCTTCTCAAAATATTTTACTTCTTCCGTAGTTAAGGATTGGGCAGAACTTTTCCCCTTATACCATTCGGAGAAATGGTATATGCCAATAAAAACACCTATTATAATACAACAGTATCCGAAGCGATTCAGAAGTTTCATTTTTAAATTCCTCCATATAAAAAATGGCAGGAATACCCTGCCATTTTAAATCTATTAGCTTATGCTTTGATTTTACGACGGGTAAATCCAAATACTGAACCTAATGCTACAAGGCATGCACTTACAAGCATCATTGTTACTCCGTTCGATGCGGTATTTGGTAGTTTTTCACCTTGCTGTTGTTTAATTGCCGCTTCTTTTTTCGCTAAATCGCTATCTTGTTGTTGTTTGATTGCTGCTTCTTTTTTCGCTAAATCGTTACTCTGTTGTTCTTTTAGAGCTTCTTCTTTCGTTACTGTTCCAGTAGATGCACTTGCTGTTGATGAATATCCTACAGATAAAAATACTAATGCACAAATTGGTAAAATTACTTTTTTCATTTTGCTTCTCTCCTTAAATATCTTTTACTACCTTTTTGGGTGCATCCATAGGATATAACAATTGTGTAAAGATTAAATGCAGATAAAATGCAGTTTTTTTAAAGATTAGTATGTAAAAAACTAAACTAACATCTTAAACATTAAGCAACTAAGTAATCAGAAGGTGTTATCGTTATTTTTCTTGCTTAGATTTTAAATTATTAAAATTATATATTTTTTTGCCAAGCTACCCCTTCGTTTTAGATCCCCATACTGAAAGAATAGCGCCTTTTCTGTTTTGGGATAGTTTCTTGTTCATTAAAGTGTACTTTTACGAATGGTGGAAACAATGCTATACCGCCCATTTAGGAAATTTTATACGCTAAGAGAACTCCAATCTAAAAAGTCGATCTCAACTACGTTAATGAATCGATTTTTTTTCTTCTTCGCACATTACCTTTACACTACGCTTCTTGAACTATCCTGCCCCTTTAGTTCATTAAGGTTCGTGTAATTATAAATTTTTCTTCATAACTATCCTATGTTCATTAACTACATAATCGTTTTTTCGATAAAATGCTTCTGCAGGCCCACCATTTGCAGTTAATAAATAAAGACTTTTAATCTCTCTCTTTTGTAGTTCGTCTTCTAAAGAATGAAGTATTTTCGAACCATAACCTTTACCTTGTATTTCACTATTCACACAAAGTTCTGCTATATAAAAAGTTAAACCTTGATAAGTCTTCTTACTATTTCCAGCAATAAAACCAACTAGATTGTTATCAATATGAAATAAAAAACCAAGAAATTTAGGAGTATGTAATAAGTCAGTAAGTCTCTCTTTAGCAGTTTCGTAAGCCCAACTTTCATTCCATGGTTCACTATTAAAAATGTTCAAGTAGAGTTCGATACATTGCTCTAAATTCTCTGGTGTAATGGGTAACATTATTTCTGTCATAATCATGCTTCCTTTCAGTTTTTTATAAATTTTTTACTCCGTTATATCTTAATTTTGTTGAGCTGCTGATCAGCTCCTGGTAATGAAGTAAAGCACCCGTTAGTTCATGAAGGATTATTGTAGAGTTGACACAAACTGTGCATTAAAAAAGATAGAGAATAATTACTCTATCTAATAAGCCTATACTATTTAGTAGCATTTTCAGGTTGATTATAATAATTATTTGCAATCTTAATTCCAAATAATTGAAGAAGAATACTAATTGTAATAGCTAAAACCCATAGCTCATTATCAAAAACAGCAAGAAAGATAGCTATCAGAGAGAGAATGAAACTCGGAAGAAAACCTAGTCCAGCTTTATAATGTTTAAAAAAATTCATAATAGTCCCACCCAAATAAAATGTTTAAGTAAATCATAACACAAATTTAATCATTTTTTTCCATTTAACTATGATGAACAGTGCGAAGACACTATGCTTGTTGAACTATCCTGCCCCTTTACATAAGAAAAAGAGCTGATCGTGATCGTCACAGCTCATTAAAGCTATAGCACCTTTTAGTCAAGTAACCTTCTATTGATAAAAACATACACAATTGTTAATAAAAGCAACATAGCAATTATAAGAAGTGTTAATTCATAAGGATAGTCAATAAAACTATTGAAAACTACTAACAATCCTAACGGTTAAATCCTGCTAACAACCATGTTTGTTTTTTTACAGCTACTAAGTACGATACAAGTAAAAGTGCTATACCAATAACCCTGATCAGCTCCTGGTAATGGAAGTAAAGCACCCGTTATTTCATTATTGTTTTTTCCATACCCCACCTGAACAGGGAGTAAAGCCAGAAGTTTCATAAAAGTTTTTATGTTTGGAGTCATACGTCAAAGTAACTATCTCCAATCCATACCGTTTAGATTCTCTTAATAATTCTCTTACTAACTCCATACCAATCCCTATTTTTTGATAATTAGGATGAACAATTATGTCTTCCATATAACCATGTTCTAATCCCATGCCTGCAACATAACCAAATGATATAAGTTTATTAGTTTCGTCTCTTACTCCAGCCCAAAAATTACAACGCTCAAACAATTTAGGGTAATCTTTATCGCGTCTTCCCCATCCAACAAGCTCTCTTAATTCAGGTACTTCATGATTAGATATTGGCATGTTTATTATGACTTTATAATTCATTTAGTTCCCCTTTTCTTCATCTAAATTAGAATTCAAGGTACTAATTTCTATAGGATGAAGTCTAATTCCTTGTTGAACTATCCTGCCCCGTTAGTGCCATAAGAAAAGCGAACCTTATTCAAGAATCCCGCCCGATTGTTGAAGAACAATTAGACGATATTGTTGTTCTCCTTTTTTCCGAATAGTACGGATGTAAAGTAAGTAAATATAGCTGTTAGTAGACCTGCACTAAACAGTATGCTTCCAGTAATTACAAAGTTATTTATATAAGTCTTAACAATCATGTTGTATTGGCCAGTATCAGCGACACCATTTCCTTGGTTAAGAAGCCAAGAATCCCCTAGAGCAGTTCCAAAAGAAATACTTGAAAACATCAGAACTAATCCTGCTATTGCTAATAAAGATGAAATAATACTTAATCCTTTAGTATGTTCATTTAACAAAACAGATCCCCCCTAAACTTTATAAATCCTTAAAGCCGCCTTTTAATGGAATAACTGAGAACTTCCATTAGCTGGTTAGGTTTAAGTACATTTCTTCACAAAACTCACACCTATATTAACATAAATATCCAGTTTTGTTTTGAAGTGTTATTCCATTAAATGGCCCAATTGTTGAACAACTCCATATGTACTCTTAAACTATCCTTTCCCGATAGTTGCATAAAAAAGCTATCTTAAAGATCTTCAGCTAAAGCACCTGTTAGTTTAAGTACAAACCTTCACAATCTCATTTTTCTACTATAGGTAAAATAAGGAGTTGCCTCAACAACTCCTTGTTCAATTCATACACCCTTTAGTTCAATTTTAGATTGTCTTTCCATATCTCACTAAAACGTGCCACAATAGTTTTAATTCCTGAAGTATCTCCTTATAAGTTCCGCGATCACGCCAAGATACTGGATTGCGTTTCAAGTCCATTACAGCAGATCCAATTATGTTCGCATCGATAAAATTATTTTGTGCAATGCGTTTTGCCAAGGAAGTCATTGATGGACCCCTAAAATCCGCAGGAACCTCGTCTACCATAAGTACAAAACCCATGTGCCAATATAGATCAATAGAATACTTAAGGCATATTTGTTCCATTGTTCTCCCTACATGAGTGTCCTTGAATGAAGGATCTGCAACAAGCACTTCCACGTCTTCTTTAAGTGAAATATCCCCATGAACTTGGGCTTCAAGATAGTGGTTAAGATTGCGGTTTGGCTCTTTGTTTGCTGGGTCCGTAAACGGGTTTTCTAGGTTAACCAGTAAATGATTGATTAATCTTGCTGGCGTCAGATTTCTTTCACCGATTGCAAAATCTCTTAAGAACGCCTCTTCCAAGAGTGCAGCCAAAATGATGTCAAACTCTTCATAAGTACCCTTTTCTTTTGGGTCTTGATGCGAATCCAAATACGTGTAGGTGGAACGATATGAGACCTCAGGGGAAAGAATAAAATAGCATGATCCAAAACGTGGAGCAGGCCCATCTGGATGTAACATCAAATTAAGTGCCCCATATTTAGGCCGTTGGTTATTAGTTGTGCCCTCCAATTGATATGCTCCTCCAAAAATTCTCTTCTCCCAAATGTCGCGTTCACCACCAGAGTATGCGGATACGCTGCCATTAGATAAAAATGTTTCAAACTGGCTCTTATATATTCCCTGCTCAAGCAGTGCTTCAGCAACGCTTTTCATAGTCGAATCTGGTCTATCTGGATGAAAATGTAGGCCAATCTTTGCGTGAGTCTTTAAATTAACAACAGCATTTTCAAATACCTTATCCGAGATATTAGACATTTTTAATATGTGATTAATGGTTGCTTTAGCTTGATATTTATGGTTCCTTGCATACTTTGTAAAATGCTCTAAAGCAAATAGTTGTGACATTGATAATTCCATGAACAGATGAGTCTCTCCTTTTATTAAATTGATCCTAATTAATTCAATGAAAAGTTTGTTTTTCCCTTCTAATTCAAATTATCCCCTTTAGTTCATTATTGGTAGTTTTTCACTTGAATATGAATGTATTATTATTGAAAGAATCATACATTTAACTCACTCCCCCCTAAAACGGCAGGCTTTGAAAAAGAGAAATGGTTATAACTAATGTCAATAAAGTTCCTACAGACAGTAAGGTTTTCATTTTTCGCCAATTTATCTCTTTTGAAGGTTTTACAGCCTCTCGGGAAACCGCAATCCATACCACAATAGAAACTATGGCTATTATGGCAATAGCCTCTTTAGACATATTTAATCCCCCCTAATTTGTATTTCATTTAAATTTTAATACGTATTATTTCGTGAAAAGTAAATACACCTTTAATAAAAATTACCACAAATTGGTATGCCAACACTAAACTAGACAACTTTTTTAAGGTGTTCAAGTTTGTAATCAATCGGACTTACATAACCCAGTGTCCCATGAATTCGTATGTGATTAAACCAGTGGACATAATCCTGTAATTCCCTTGTTAATTCTTCTAAACTATCAAAATGTTGACCTTTCACAAACTCCGTTTTGATGATTTTAAACGTTGCTTCAGCTACGGCATTGTCATACGGACAGCCCTTCATGCTTAAAGATCGTTGAATGTTAAAGGTATTTAAAGCATCGTCCATGAGCTTATTTTTAAACTCATTTCCACGATCCGTATGGAAGATCTGGATCTTACGAAGGTCAACATTGATGGAGGCGAATGCACGATAGACAAGTAAAGCATCTTTGTTTGTTCCTGTACTGAAGCCCACGATTTCCCGATTAAAGAGATCGACAAATACACATACGTAATGCCATTTTTTATTGACTCATACGTATGTCAAATCGCTGACGACCACTGTCATTTCTTCTTCCTGGTCGAACGCGCGGTTCAGTTCATTTTTCTGTTCGGATTCATTACATGATTTGGTATGAGGCTTAAATTGAGCTACAGTGTACGATGAGATAAGGCCCTGCTCTTGCATTATACGGCCAATTCTTCGTCTAGAAACGATGAGACCACGTTTCTTTAGTTCTACTTTTATTTTACATGTTCCATAATTTTGACGGCTCGTATGGAAAATATCGATTATATCCGAAGTAATATCATCCTCTGTTGATCTTTCTTTCGCCTCATGATAATAGGTGCTTCTAGGGATTTGCAGGACTTTACACATTGCTGATATCGAGTATTTATGCTGATTATTCTTAATCACATTTACTTTCGTACTAGTATCAGCGCGGCTTGCTTTAAAATGTCATTTTCCATTTCGAGTTGCTTATTTCGCTTTCGGAGTTCCATGAGTTCCTTTTGTTCATCGGTTAGATTATCTTTTTCCTTAAAAGAACCCGAGTTCTGACTCTGACCCACCCACTTATCTAAAGAAGAAGGAGTCAGATCATACTCACGAATAATCTCTTTTCTTGACTTCCCATTTTGGTACAGCTGCACCATCTGTTGTTTGAACTCTTCGGTAAATGTTCGGCGTTCTCTTTTGGTCATGTAGATTCTCCTCAAATGTAGTATCTGTAGTCTACTTGACCTTAAAAATTCTGTCCAACTAAGTGTAGCCTATCCAAATATACTTTTTAACCAATAAGGGTATTTTTTATCTGAATTTGAATGCATGATTCTGGGAAGAATCACACGTTCAAAAGGCCGCCAAATGGCGGCCTTTTTATGGAACTAACGCACCCGTTAGTTGAAGAAGAAAAGTGGCGCTTATTCAACAATCGCGCCCTATAATTGAATATCAACGAATAGCAAAGTGAAGGAAATTAAAAAATCTCATGTAAATAGTCTATTAGTAACCTAAATTCTTGCTCTTGGTTTATTTATGCGATCATTAAAATGATGAGTTAAAGTTTACCACAATGCTTGCATCGTCCTCGTCTCTTTAAATAATAAGCTAGAATTGCTATCCCTAGGGATATTCCCCATGGTAACCAGAACAAAAAAGGAACAAATTGTCCCCAATTTTCACGAGTAATTGAACCATTAACTATCATATATATGATTTGTGGACTGAGCTTTATCCCCGTTATCGTGATAATAGCCGACATCAATGTAGCAGGTACCACAACAAACCAGATTGGAATTTGTTTACCTGCTAGAAATAAACACCACCTTGGAAAAATCACTCCCCATCTCTGAATAAGTACAAGGGTCAGAATTCCACCGCCAATACATAATCCACCCAGTATAGTTTCAACTAATACAATGTCTTCATTCCCAACCACTGATAAGTTGGTTGTCCCTAGAGGAATACCTAAGGCCCACGCCCATCGGACAATACCGTATGGCAACGCCATAACGACGGCTATATAGGTAAACCACTTTCCCCATTCTGCTCCTTTCACTAATGATACTTCGTTAGCGTCATTTCTGCCGCAATTACCGCAAGCATCTTGTGTAAAACGAAAGTATGCTATTGCAGTAGCTCCCCAAATGAACCCACCAACTATACAAAAAACTTGATTAAAAACTTTCCAGTCCAGCAGATCAAAGTGAAGTAGAAACAAATAAGCAAAATTCTGTACAATTCTAGAATCTGGAACTACAAATATAAGTGTCACACTCATTATCCACGCAAAGGAGAGTAATATTGTACGAGGAAAACGACTCCTCCATGTCATTACCATCGCTAGAGCTACTACCGTTCCTACCAATCCAGCTATGGCAATGACTGGACCCCCGACATTAACATTAAAATTGGATAAAAATGATCCCATCATTTCTGCCCTTGGATCGTTTTTACCGTAAGGAAATCCGTTTCCTCCTAATAACCAGTACAACCCGAGTAACCCGTATATTAGGGACCATAGAGCAGCTACATACCCAGTCCACTGGGGCCAGCGTGAAAGCCAGGAAAAATGTGTTGAATTATTGATATTTATTTTCGTTTCCATTTTACCCTCCCTAAAGCTAGTTCATATTTAAAATTAATTAACACTCTAAAAACCATAACTAGCTTTACCATTATATTCCTGACGAATTAACCTCATTATAAGAAAATAGCTTTATTCCTTACTCCAGAATCTGCCCGATTGTTGAACACGGAGTTAAACAACACTCTTCAACTAACCTGCCCCGTTAGTTGATTAAGACAAGCTAACCTTATTCAAGAATCGCGCCCGATTGTTGAAAATTGTCCCGGAACCCAACACTGACCTCATATGTTTCTCATGTTTTAAGCTCAAAAGACATTCTCCCTTCTCGTTTAAGAAATGAAGCCTATTAGTTTTAAAAATTACCTAAAAGTACAAAGTTTCAAAAATCTTCAAATAAGTTCCTCCCTTTATATTCTTATTCAATATTAGAGCCTTTTTATTCTTTATATTTAAGTGAATTACATAATAGGCACGTACAGGTTGGGCTATATATTTGTACCTTATTCAACAACGATGACTTTTCTGGAATAAATTACAATTTCAAGATTTTTCATTCCTTTCTTATTCAAGAATATGGCCCAAGTGTTGAATAAAGATCAAACAGCACTCTTCAACTAAACTGCCCCGTTAGTTGATTAAGAAAAAAGAGACGCTTATTAAACAATTGCACCCGATTCTAGGAGATTAACTTTTACATCACAAAATTAGATTTCTTTTCTTTTTCTTATTGTTCGTGTTATACCCCAAAATAGAAAACGGTATAAAAGTGCAATAAGAAAAAGCATATAAACAAACTCGAAAAGAGAGAAGGGCTCATAATCGATTAAATATGAATTAATAAAAATTAACACTAAAGACAATAGCTCCATTAAAGAGTCTTTAAATCCATTTTTTTCGTACAAGTACCTAATTCTTATGAGGTTAAAGATATCTTTTGGTTCCTCGCTTAAAAACCCTTTGACAAGGCCCAAACCTATTAAATAAATTCCCATAACAGGTCCATACGATATATTCAAAACCTGTGTTATTACACAATAAATTATGGTGAATAAAAGTAAATACACTTTGCCATTCCCCCTTTTTTTATGCCATTAAATGGCCCGATTGTTGAACGCAAGTTAAACAACTCTCTTCAACTAACCTGCCCCGTTAGTGCCATAAGAAAAAGCTGCCTTAGAGACAGCTCCGATATTCAGCTAACGCACCCGTTAGTTCAACAAGAACATTCACAAAGCCCCTCAACGTAGGGGATTAACATAAAAAGAGGAAGTAAAATTATAAGTTTTATTAAACTCTCCAAAATTGTGAACAAATTTAAGCGAACGTTAAGTTCTTGATAATCACCATGATAGATAATATTAAACAGATCATTGCAGGAATAATCATTACAATAGATTGATGCGCTCGCAAAATATGAGAATGTAGGGCTCCTATCATGATAAGTACAAACAATACACCTGATCCAATAGCCAAGTATCTATTCCAGATACCCCCCATCATTCCTATTGCTCCAATAAGTTCAATAAATCCAATTACAGACATGAACCATAATGGATATTGATAATGCTGCCAATGTTCAACCTGAAACGGGATACGTAAAAGTTTTATGAAACCTCCGACTAAAATAAAAACTGCTAAAATTACTTGCATAACAATAGCAATCATCTAACCTCACTCCTTTTAAAAACCTATTTAAGGGTATTCTCTTTTAACGATTGTATGGATATATTTGTATATAATGATTCTATCATTATTAGAATCATTAATAATGCAATAAGGAAGATAAAACCTAAAAAAATTTTGGAGAGATGTAAAAGGACTTTATTCAACCTACACACCACCAATTTGATTTTAGTTATAATTCTAATTTTATTATATTTGGTTACTGCGCAGTACGAATACACTACACTTATTAAACTAAACTGCCCCTTTAGTTCCACAAGAAAAAGGTTGCCGCAGCAACCCTTTGTTAAACTAACGCACCCATTAGTTTCGATTCACATATTTCTTGTATATTCTGGAGTATCACAGAGTGGATATTCTTCATATTGCTTTTCCTTTGCTAGAATAAAGTAAATCCCAAGAACAAAAGTAATTATTAAAGTGACACAAATTACCCAATACATCAAAGGATATTGATATAGTACTGTTTCTGTTGTAACTCCTGAATTCATATCTGTTCTTGTTATTTTTGTCTTAACAGGATCATAAAGCATGTCCACAATTAAGTCTGTTAGTAAAGATGAAAGAGTAAGAAATACTCCTATCGCACGTTTCAGTATTTTCACCTCCTAAAAGAAGAAAATATCATTCTTATATATGGTAGCTAAGAAGATTTTGCTCACAAAAATACTCACTGTTTTTTCCTTTTTGAGTTCCCAAAGAAACCAAATGCAACACCTATTGCAATAGCTATAATGATCCAGATATTTGTACTCACCATTCCCACCACCTTATTTAGACTTCTGCCTCCTATACGATATACAATAATAATGTTTCATTAAACCACCGATAATACTTAGAAAAAAGCCATCCCACTTAAAAATGAGTGTCCGTTAAACTGTATACAGTTTAACTAAAAACAAAATCCTTCTTCCACTATCCTGCCCCGATAGTTCCATTAGAAAAAGCTGCCTAAATGACAGCTCTGATCTTCAGCTAAACTAGCTAATAGGATGTCAATACCTTTCTCTAAAATTTTCATTTCCCTTATACAGGCAGCGATTACCACTTTGGCAGTTCTGGTTATTAATGATTTATTAAAGAGAAAAGAAATGTTCCTAGATTTAGACTAATTAACGGTTTTGGGACACAGGGAAAAAATTCCTTCTAAAAGGGTTTTGGAGAGTTATTTGGCATGGCCAAAGCCCATCAAGTCATACAATTATAAAACCCCTTTTTATAATTAACCAATCGTCTTCAGAACATTTTTTAATTGTACGATATTGTTCTGTTCGCCGTCGTTCATCTTAAAAACGAAAACGGTATTAATGACATTTTTAAAGCTTAAATTGTAGTAGTGAATGTTTGTATAGTTATATAAGTCAATAAGCTTAGTATTCAATACTGCAATGGTATTGCTGATTTGCAAAAAATCTTGGATACTGCTGATTGATTTTATTTCCTTTAATTTATATGGTATTTGATTATTCATAAGCCATTCGGTCACAGCTCTTGTATACATACAGCCTATACTCAATACGAGCAATGTAATAGGTGTTTTCCAATCAAAATTGATGATATGGTCTTTACTTGAAATGATCTCGAATGTTTCAGTTGCAACGATGTCATAAGTTAAGTCGGGATATTTCTTAATAGGTTCACTAATAAGTGCACAATCTAATTCGGAATTGTGCACTTTTTGGTTTATGGCATTACTGGAATCTACAGCGAAATCCACATCCATTTGAATGTCGTTCATATTCAAAGTGTTCGCGATGTGGGCACCATAGATTTTCAAGGTTGTATGTGATGTGCCAAAATCCACTTTAGAGTTAGTTTGAAAGGCACCAATTTTTTGTAAAAATTCTTCGTACTCTTTTAAAATAAGTTGAAGATAGTTTTTATACTGTAATCCTACACTAGTGATTTTCAATCCTTGGGGCGTGCGTTTAAAAACAAGTTTGCCAATTTCCGACTCTATTTTTTTCACTTTAGCCGTAAGGGCGGATTGAGTATAGTTCGTGATTTCTGCAGACTTACTTAAATTTTGACGGTTTAATATTTCAATTTTCAATGCTATTTCTTTGATGTTCATATTGTTGGCACACCCTATAAAAAATTTTTATGAACCCTATCATTTTCCTCCATTTTACGCTTCTGGGCAGGCAGAGTAAACTCTAGTTAGCTTAATAAGTAAGGGAGACTAAATAATGTTAGAAGCTAATAATAAGAATATACCCCACCGAATTCTTATTGAACGATACATCAAACATAGGGGGAGCATTAATGCATACATATTATAAATGGTTAATCGTATTGGTGGCCACGTTATCCCAAACTGCAGCAACCTTTGTGACATATGGCATGGGACCCATCGCTGCATTTTATCAAATTGAATGGAATCTAACACCGCTTCAAACAGGCTTCATTGTTTCAGCGGTCAATATTGGTCCGATGTTTTCAATGCTGGCGTTCGGCTACTTGATGGATAAAAAAGGGGAAAAACACATTATCGGGTGGGGGACCATTTTATTGGGGCTCTCAGCTTTAACGCTAGTTTTTGTTAATGATTATATTGTATTGCTGCTTTTATTATTGTTGGTTGGTATATGGTATGGAAGTGCTCAAACCGGTGGAAGCACGGCCATCGTAAAATGGTTTCCAAACGAACATAGAGGGCTGGCTCTAGGGATAAGACAGACGGGAATACCGATTGGAGGATCTTTAGCCTCTGCAGTTTTATCCTATACATATTATCATTACAATTTGTCATCAGTTCATTTAGTACAAGGGGTCGTAGCGATAGTGGGAGGACTGATCTTCCTATTATTATATAACGAACCAAAAAGAACGAGTGAAACGGGATCAACCTCGGTCGGGTTCAAGGAGAAAATGAATGTCATCAAAAATAATAAAGAGTTATATCCGATGTATATAGTAGGTATTGTGATGATGTCATTACAGATGATTATCATTGCGCATTTTATGAGTTATTTACATAACGAAGGTAGCTATCCATTAACAGAGGCAGGAAAATATTTAAGCGTCGTTTTAATAGGTGGTATGGTTGGACGGGTAGTCATCGCATGGGCGAGTGATCAATTCTTTGAAGGTAAAAGGGAAAGATTATTGCTTATTGTGATGGCTGTCACCGTAATTCTTACAGTGATGCTCCCACTCATCATAACTGTTGAAATGGAAATCCTGATGCTATTATTTTGTTTTATTTTGGGTTTTGTAGCCATTGGTTGGTATTCCATTTTTATTGCTTGTATCACAGAGCAATCGGATTCAAGTTTTATAGGCTTAACGGTGAGTTCAGCATTGACATTAAATCAATTATTCATTGTCATAGCACCTTCTTTATTCGGATTAGTCGTTAATCTATTGAACAGTTATCAACAAGCCCTAAATTTGGTCGGACTATCTGTAGCTTTGGGAGCGATTAATTTATACAGAGCAAAAATAAAAAAAAAGACTGGATCATGGACTCACCAAAAAGTTTGATCAAATTAATACAAGAAACCTTGATAAATGAATAAATAGAAAGGGCATGTTTTAAAAAAAGATGAAACAACACATGCCCTTATACTATTTAATGGATGATTCTTTTATAAAAAGATTGATCATTTTTGTGTTCCTTAATCAATTAACGTAAAAGCTGCCTAAAAAAGACAACTCTGATCTTAAGTTAACTCACCCGTTACTTTAAATTTCACAATCTGTTCTTTGTCCAAAATGATATTTTCCTTTTTAAGACTATTTTAGCCATAATAATCGACGGAGTTTAAGATTATAACGCCAATGATGGTAAAAATTAATCCTCCAGCTATTATTAAGACGAATGTTCTGATTTTTTTCGTATCAAACCACGCAATTAACCCCGTTAGAATTGTGAAAATAATTCCGAAAAATATTGATGCATAAGGATTAGTTGGTTGAATCCAATCATACCAATTTAAAAAATCCATTAAATCTCCCCTATTTAGGTTACGTTTCGTATTAAAAGCACTACATTCCTAGATTAATTCAGTTCTAAAAACAACCTGGATTTCCTCTCTGATCATTTGATAAGCAGACATTTCGCCTTGAATGTAACCACTTCTAAAATCTATTTCATCTTCTTTAAATTTATTTTTTAACATTCCAGAAATTTTTTTATATTTTGCTAAGTTTCTTTCTATTTGAGCTATCTTGTCATTATCGGTAGATTCCAACAGTAATTCCAAGTCAATAACAATTTTTTCATAACCAAGAGCCATTCCTTCAAATAAACCTCTTTGTAAATCTTGAGGAACTTTAGCTATTTCTTCCTTAGCTTCTTCAGGTATATCGTCATAGTACATTCCATTTACTAGGTCCAAGACGTTATTTTTACTTTGCTCTTTTGCTTCGGAAGCTCTTCTTTTTAACGAACTAATTAAATCTTTTACTTTTGTATTCACAATATCTCCTCCTTTGAAATAATCAAATTCTCTTACTAGTCGATTAACAATCAGACGATACGCTTTACTCATCCCTAACAATAATTGTCTTTCCTGCTCATCAGCAGTTTCAAGCGTTCTACTAAGTTCTTTTTCCATATCTATAAAATCTAAAATGCAATCTTCAATCTTTGCTCCTCGAAACATTTTCTTTCTATAATCAGACACTTTAAACACCCCTTAAAATAAAACTACCATTTTTGTAAACAAATGTATACAATAATTGTTTACATTTGTTTACAAAAAAACGACTGAAATTTTTATCAGTCGTTTAAACTTATATTCATCTTCAACTATCCTGCGATAGTTCCATAAAGAAAAAGCTTCCTTAAAAACAGCTCTGATCTTCAGCTATACGTTAGTTCCATAAAAATATTTAAGTTCATTTTTTTCTACCTATATAAAGCAAGTGAGTTGATATTCCGAGAATATAAGGGTCTGCTGCTCTTTCTTTAATTAATTTTATAATTTTCCCTACCTCTTGTTCGCCTTTGCCTCTCCAATAATTCCAACTTTCATTGTTTAAAATAGCTCCTACATTTGAACCTATTAATTTCAAACTTTCAAATCCTTGTTCTTCCATAAAAGGATTAATGTCTTCAATATTAAAATAATACGCACCTGTAAAACGCCCTTCATCTGCGTGGTTAAAGCAACCTGATTGAGAAAATTGCAGAATTGTATCCATACTATCATTTGGTTTCCAATTTTCAGGAGATAAAAGCGATGTAAATATGTGTCTAATTCTAGGCATAAAGGCTACAAAAACAAGACCATTCTTTTTTGTAACTCTATGTAATTCTTTAACAGCCTTAATACGATCTTTTTCTTCCTGTAAATGATACATAGGACCAAGCATTAATGATGCATCGTACTGTTCATCTTTAATCATATTAAGTTCTCTTGCATCAGCTGCATAAAAACCATTAAATTGTCCTTCTAAATGAAGTTCATTTGCCTTATTTTCTGCAATCTCAACTAATTTTGGCGTTAAATCGGTTAATGTTACCTTATAGCCTTCTTTAGCAAGCTCCATAGAGTATTTTCCTGGTCCAGCACCATTATCCAGCACATATCCCGTTTTTGGGATATATTTTTTTATATAGTACCAATTTACTTGGAATTCTATCGGTTCACGATCAAGCCTTCCCCACTCATCAAATTGATTGTAATAGCTAATTATCTCACTCATTAATTCCACCTATATTTCTATGTTTTTTACTCCTTAAACTCGATTAAAAAATCTTTAAATCCTTCTTAAACTCCCTCGATAGTTGAAGAAGAGTTAAGTATTTTGCAAAATAAATAGAGAGAATTCAAAATCAATCACGGTTTTTCAGCTTATATATAGTATTTTTCTTTAATGTTAGTGTTACTTTACCTAATTTAACTCCCACAATTAAAAGAAGCAAAGGTATTAAAAATAGCAGATGCCCGATTCCAGAAGCAAATAATGTTACCGTAGACAAAGGGCCAATTAATATAGGGAATCCAATTAAAATAATCAACGGCAGCAGCCAGTTAAATACTAATATAGACAACCTATTTACTATCCTACGGAATGTTGTTACTTTACGATTTCTAGGTTTGAAAATTCTGTAAGCTGACCCAACAATTAAAGCAACGATTGCCAGTAAAATCAAATCAATAATTATATATTTCATAAATGGATTGCTATCATATATAGAAGGTTCTTCATTATGTAGCAGCTCGTTTATCCCACTTATGATGGCATCATATTCATTAAGATTGAAATAATCCATTGAATTGATCTGCAGGCTGATGCCATACTCCCCATCTAACACAACTTTTGAGTATGTGTTTTCTGTCCATCCATTATGGGAGATTCCTTCAATCCCTTCAACCATTTGGCTTTCGGCCCGCCATCTAACTGTCTACGCTTAAAGACTAGAGTTACCTTTAGTCCTCCAAGACTCGCTACGAGCGAATAG
This sequence comes from Peribacillus sp. NPDC006672, assembly GCF_050274955.1. Taxonomy (NCBI): domain Bacteria; kingdom Bacillati; phylum Bacillota; class Bacilli; order Caryophanales; family Bacillaceae; genus Peribacillus; species Peribacillus sp. NPDC006672. The sequence continues at coordinate 23,713 of NZ_JBNNOR010000026.1, read as the reverse complement.
CTAGTTCTTACTCGGCGGGAATCCCACCCGCTATATGATACGACCTAGGCTCGGCCGCACACCTGCCACGTTAGTTACGTAAGAAAAAAAGGTTGCCGTAGCAACCTTAATTATTAAAAAAGCACCAGGTAGTTGAAAAACTCATATCCTTCCTTAGTTTCTCAAATATACGACATCGCCGCTTCTTACTACTTGAAAATTTAAATCATCCTTAATATTAAGCATATAATAACCAGCATCTTTATAATTCTCAGATTCAAAAGATATACCATATCCATTATTCTCAGGATAACCATATAAATAGCAGACCACTTTTCCATCTTTCAAAAATACAATTTGATTCATTCCTTCATTTACAGTTTCACTAATAGTATCCCATTTATAACCTACCGTTTCATATATATCATCTTTCGGGGTATATGGTTCAAAGGAATATACTACATCCCAGTCAAACGGTGTTACATCTAATAAATTTATTGTTTCAACGGAATGTTCAATTGATAACACTTCTTCTTTTAATAACTCTTCGTTTAAATCCCATAAATCCTTCTTTAATAGATTTATGAAGATAGCTATACATATTATACCGAAAGCAATAATCACTACTGTCTTTTTAGATTTCATATCTATCCTCCACCTTGAACAGCCACCTTCCTACAAAATTAGTCATTTCATTATAACAACAATTCCCAAAATAGGTGTGAATTCCTAACGAACTAATTGCCCCGATAGTTGCATAAGGAAAAAAGCTGCCTTAAAGACAGCTCCGATCTTCAGATAAAGCCGCCGTTAGTGAAGTAACTCTTTTTTTAATTTCACTTCGTATAGTCGCATGGCACTTAAATCCCCTCGATATTCGAACTTTTCTTTTGAAATTAAATCACGGAGTCGATATTCTATCCATTCATCTCCAGTGTATTGCTGCATATGACCAATGACTTCACCAATCAAACGTGCCGACTTCATAAAATCATTTGTACCTTGTTCTTTATGTAATTTCTTTGCACAATAAATGATAAAATCATCACCTCGTTCAATATTTGAATCCCTAAGCTCACCATGCTCCCATGTTCTCAAATGATTTTCAATCAGCATTAAATTCTGTCCTTCGTCACTGAGAGCATTACGTTTTGCAAAATTCATTGGTCTAAGCTCAAATTGTTCATAAAATTGAAGCAGTTTTTCGGGAGTCAATTCTCCTGATGAACGAGGAAACTGTTCCTCTTCTAACATAGGATATGCAAAGAACTCGTGAAATGCTTTAAACGTATTGAGTTCGAACACATCATTGACTTTATTTTGCAATAAATAAAGGACAATACGCAGACCTGTTTGCTCAGCAGCGTTCTCACATGTCCAAATAATCACCTTTTGATAAGGTGGTATCGCTTTTATTTTCTCGATTGCTTTTAACATACCTTGTTTATATTCTTCAAGATTTTTGAAGTCATCACGATAGTTTTCCTTAAACCATTGAAAACGATTTTCTATCCCTTCTTTTGTTTGAAGTGATTCAATTGGACCAACCGATAAAATATCGGGTAGCACAATGATTTCTTCTGTTTTTGCATAAGTAGTTTTACGAAATGCGAATTTTAAGCTACCTGCAGTCGAATCACCAAATACAATATGTACCGTTTGTGGATGTTCTTTTTTCTCTTCATTTCTCGAAACTTGAATCAATGATTTTTTCATTGATTGTAAAGTTCGAATCATTTCATCTTCTTCACATTGTTCAGAACGTATAAATATTAAATTTAGAAGAGCCTTTACCTCACGTTCATCAAGTTTTGAAATAGCTCGTTTTAACTGATTAATATTCTCCATTATCTGTCCCCTTTTTACCTTAATGATAGCTCATTATTTTAATAAACAATCCTGGATATTTGTAACCTTTTTTAAGTAAACTGCCCCGATAGTTGCATAAAAAAAGCTCCCTTAAAGACAGCTCCGATCTTCAGATAACGCGCCTGTTAGTTGAAGAAATAATAGTCAATAGCTATCCAATAAAAGAGTAATGCACTAATAAACCAAATTAAGTAGTCCTTACTCTTTTTTTCTCTAACTATAAAATTTTCTATGCCAATTAATAGGACTCCTGTTCCAAGCATAAGGTACATAATTGCTGAATAGCTCCAGTTATTAATATTATTCCTCCCTAAAAACCAAGCAATTACTACACCAACAAATACTGTTGATTGTGCATACATAAGAGGTTTAACTCTACGTTCAGCTTTTTCAAAGAACAAGCTCAAAGTTTTTTTAAAAAAAGAATTCATATATTTGCCCCCGAAGACCATTTTTATTTACGCTTTCTCATGAAAATTCTAACATTAATTATTACATGCATAGAAGGTATATGTACCTCTTATGCAACTAACCTGCCCCTTTAGTTCCATAAGGCTTATTGTAGATATGACACAAACTACATAAAAAAAGACGGATTTACCGTCTAATGAATTGTATAAGATTTTTTTGGTTTCATTACCTGTAGCTATTTTAGGAATTTAGGAATTATTTTTTGTCCTGTAAATAATTAAACTGTTTATAAGTTGTGTAATGGCTCCTAACCCTAAATAAACAAAACCTGATATGGAAACAGCCATTCCTTCAAAACCGCCTACAATAAAAGGGCCAGAAACGATACTAATAATGCCTAAAAAGATGAAAATAAGTGGACAAACAATTGCTATTCCTTTTTTGTTCTTTCTAAGAGCTATTACAAAAGTTACTAGAAGAATAAAGGTAATCACGTAGCTTGCATAAGGAGAGAATAAAATATCCATTAAACCGCCTCGTTCATAACAACATTTAAAAATCTACTTTACCATAAAAACCCAGAAAAATGGGTTTAAAAATCATTTTTCTTTTTTCATTGTTTAGTATTTATTGTACAGTTCGAATACAATATGCTTGTTAAACTATCCTGCCCCTTTAGCTCCAAAAGAAAAAGAGCTGCCAAAGCAACTCCCTTATTTAGTGAGAAACACCAATCGAATCCTCACTTGAATTAAAGTGTGACAATAATCGGACCATTTTTAGTAAGGATAATCGTATGTTCCACTTGAGCTACATAGCTTTTTTCTGTAGCATAAGTCCAACCGTCTTCTTTTTGCAATACTTCTTCTTCAAAGGTTGAGATAAATGGTTCGAATGCGATAACCATCCCTTCCTTTAATATATCATTATCCCATGGATCATAATAATTACAAATATGGTCAGGTGCTTCGTGTATTCTACGTCCAACACCATGTCCTGTTAGGTTTTTGATAACAGTGAATCCATGCTGTCTCGCTGTTTCGAATACTGCTTTTCCGATTCTGCTTTTTTTGGAACCGGGTTTTGCTTTCTTAAGACCTGCTTCAAATGCCTTTTTAGCAACTTCACATAGTTTCGTTAATACTTCTTCTCCTTCTCCTACTACAAATGAGATTCCTGTATCTGCAAAATAACCGTTCTTTGAAGCGGATACATCTATATTTACTAGATCCCCTTCATGAATAACCCGATGACCCGGAATACCATGTGCCACTTCTTGATTAACACTAATGCAAGTATAGCCAGGAAAATCATATTCACCTTTTGGAGCTGAAACTGCACCTGCTTTTTCTAAAAGTTCTCCGGCTATGTCATCAAGTTCTTTGGTCGTTATACCAGGAATTGTTCTTTGTACCAATTCATCTCTAATGGAGGCAATAATTTTGCCAATTTCCTTCAAACCATTAAAATCTTCTTCTGTTTTTGCAATCATTTTTTCACCTCATTATCTTTTTTCATCAATAAACTATATACGTATTAATTGTACCTTTATTTCCTCGAAAAATAAAAGCAATGTAAATTTTTTGGTACATACCCCTCAGCGGAATTTTTCTTCGATCAAGAAATAGATTTAGGTGGAGTTAGTTTTTATAAAAAAGATTGATCATTTTGTGAACCTTAATGAACTAACGCACCTGTTGATTAAGGATATTTTATTTTCAAAAATATTATTTAACTCTTTGATTCTTTTTTTGTTTATTAAAATAATAGAACAAAGAAAGAATAGGATAAATTAATCCGAAAATAGAAAAATCCCTAAGCAATTCGTTTTCTATAACAACTGAAAAGATAATACTACAAATTAAAAAAAATATTAGTATTACAAATAGTGTAAAATATATTTTTTTATATGCGCTCAAACAAAATCCTCCTTAAAATAAATTATGGCTGTTTTCGTATATTTTTTTAACTGTTTATTTAAAAATACAAGAAATACTCTTTGAGATTTTTCCCTTTTTATAATTCTTTTTACACGTATTGTACTTTGTAAATACTGCCTAACATTTCTATTTACAAAAAACAATCGATGATATTTTTTCATCTTCGTATATATCTTTAAACCAAGTATGATTCTTCAGGATTTCTATATTTCGATCAATTTTTCGAGTATCCAAAGAATTATCACCGAATCCTGCTGAAAGAATGCCTAAAAGAAAATCTAACATAGCTTAATTATCTCCCAGCTATTAAAGCACCCGTTAGCTTAAGAAGAAAGTAGCCCGAACAATCTTAATAATGAGTACAAAATAAAGCTCACACCAATAAATATAATTAAAAATCTCATTATCCAAGGTAATTTAGGAGGAGGGAAAAACGCAGTAATGCCAACGGTTAGAAAAAGAACACCCACAACAAAACTAAATAAAACTTCCAAACAATTCACTTCCCCATTTAATCTTACATATTATATACGATTTACCAATAAAACCGTTTCACTATTAAACTAACCTGCCCCGATAGTTACATAAAAAAAAAAGCCGCCTTATTGAAATTATCGTCAACAAACCTCTTCATTTTATCAGTACAAGAACGCTAAGTTTCCAGGTTAGTAATTTTTCCGAAAAGTAATGCATCATAATACTTACCCTCTATAAAATAGTGGTCTTTTAATCGTCCTTCTAACTCATACCTGTTCTTTTCAAGTATTCGTGCAGAGCCAATATTGGCATGCACTACCATAGCATGGAGCTTATGAAGATTAAGTGATTTAAATGCAAAATCACTTATCAATGCAACAATCTCTGTTCCATATCCCTTATCCCAATGATGTTTATGCAACACATAACCAATTTCTGCTTGGTTTGCTTCTTGGTCAAAATTGAAAATTATGGCTGTTCCTATTATTGCTCGAGTTAATTTTTCAACAATGGAGGAATATAAATGAGTTCCTGCCGACTCACGTTTTAACATTATTTCAACGAACTGACGAGTTTCCTCCAAAGTACTCATCAAATTCCAGCCAATAAATCGTGAAACCTCTTGATCTGACGCATAATGATGTATCTCTTGAACATCCTCTATCCTTAGTGCCTTGAAGTAGATTTTTTCACCCTCTAATGAATGAAATAAAACAGCCTGCTTCTTCATTTTTACCTCCTCTAACTACGCTTTGTTAATGAACTTCCGATGGTAACGAAAATGTCACCAATTAAGGTTAAACATCATCGCACTCATCTTAATATATCCTTTTAAATAATTTTCAATGAAATAACATGACTGACGTTCTAATTTCATATAGAGGGTAGACCCCTTAGTGAAAAATAATCAAACATATTTTAAACTTATCCTCCCTACGGTCCGGTACCCTTGACAGACGCTGTATTTTGCTTTCTCTCCTTTACCAGACATTAAATCTAGTTAATTAAAAAAACTTATATATCAATGGTTAACTTACTAAAATTGGTTAACCATTGATTCTTAGAATAAAAAAAGGCTATGGGATCTTTGCATAGTCTAAGCAAAATAACCCGAAGGATTTATATACCTAATACACTATAAAATTACATCTTATTTTTTTTCTTATTATTTAACAATATTATTAATCCAATTAGTGCTACAAACAAAATCAATATATCTATATTAAAGACAGAAAATAAATTTTGATCTGCATTTAAAACAGAATATATCCTTATTACAAATCCTAAACAAATAGAGATAAATACAACCCACAAAGTATTAGAAGAATTTTCCCTTTTTACCATAGTTATTTAAAATCTCCCACAATCCTTTATATATTGTTGGAATATACTAAATTTTCAGAATGAATAAAGGGGTGTTATTTTGAGTAAAATGAAAAAGTCTTTATTTTCAATATTAACAGTAGAATTATTATTTGCTGCAGATGAGTCAATAAAGGGAGTAACTCCTTCTACAACAGCAGTAAACCCAATTGTTGAAGTCAATTTATTTAGTGAAGAAATACAACCAAGAGCAAAAAACCATTTTTCTTAATGAACTAAAGCACCCGTTAGTTCATTAAGAAAAGTAGGCTTCCAACATCTCCTAATAATGAAATAAATCGCTCCTTAGTGAAATTATTACAAATGCATTGAAATCTCCAGACCTGTGGGTTTGTCCCCAAAAGGAAAGCTATATTCTCTAAAAACTAAATCAAGTCCTGAAATATCGTCAGGTAACGGCGGAGACACGATAAAACTGTATACGAATTGTCCTGTTGAACCACTTCCAGTATCCCATCGACAATCATATTGTTCTCCTAAAAACAATTCGAAAAAATTGTGTTGGTATCGATCGCCTGGTGAATCCTTCGTCGAATCCCAATCGATATTAAGATGAACCACGCTTGCATTCTCGTACTGCCGAATAAAGGTTACCGTATATAAATATTCACCTTTATCAATTGATTTTAAGATGGGTAAATGCCGTCTAAAATCTTTTGGTTCAACACGTGGTCTAAATTCTTCATCATTTCTCAATGTACCGAATACTGAATTTAAAAAATCCTCGTACAGTCCGAACCTTTTTGCCCAATTTGAGATATTTTTATGAGGTGGAAAACCTGGATCATTGTTTGAAATTTCCTTACGTTGTTTTAGTAATGCACAAAGTTGTTCATCTATTGAAAAAACCTTTTCATCATAATGGTCGGTTGGTTGTTCGAATGGCATTCGTTTCATTGTATTCCTCCTCATTTTTATTTCAAACGCAAATCATTAGCCATCTCTATATTAACAAATAATGGATTTATTAGAAATAATGTTCTTCAACTATCCTGTCCCGTTAGCGCCATAAGAAAAAGGCTGCCGCAGAAACCCCTGTTAATAAACTAAAGCACCCGTTAGTTTAAGTACATTCTTTCACAATCTCAATAGTGTAGAGCCTTTTTAGACACAATCCAATCACCTACAAAATAGAGTTCATAGAAAAAGATATAAACAAAAAAGGATTTTAAAAGGATTTTAAAGAAATTGCCGGTCAATATACTCCTACTACACAGAAATTATCGGTGTTAACATAAATAAAATCCAAGAAGCTCTAAATAAATAAAAAAAATTAGGTCCTCTTTTTATTTAACTTCATCATAAACAGTTCCATCTGCATCCTTAACAACAACGTTTTTACCAAGTTTGTCTAAAAGGATAATAATAGTTGGATTCCTTTCTGTTGAATGATTTTCAAAGGTTCTAATATTAATTAACGTCCTATCACCTTGTTTTTCTATACTGGCAACTTCTATATTGTTCCCTTTCTTTTCTTCTCCTAAAGAAAGAACAATCTCTTTTTCATCATCATTCGGTTCAAACCTTTTAAAACCTTGTATATTTGTATTCGTTTGCAGCTGATCGTAATATTTTTTTAGGTAAGGATCTAAATTTTCATTTTTAGCAGCTACAGTAAAATTGTTGCCATACAATTTATCTATACCAGCATACATAAATACAGCTAATGGTACCAATACAACTAAGGCTAAAACAACATTTCTTATCATTGGGTTATTTCCGGCAACCAATAGCAAGATGGAAACAGTTAAGATACCAATCCCTATGATAGAAATAGGCATTCCTTCGAATCCTCCAACAATCAACCCACCGATTACCGTCAGAATTCCGATTACAACAGTGAAAAGATTTCTTTTTTTATCATCTAAATTCTTCAAAAGATAGCTTAAAGCTATAAGAGCAACTCCAATTAATAATCCAGTAGCATACACAATAAAAAGTCCCATTAAAATAATCCTCCTTATAAAAGTCAATATGAGGAATTATATCAAAGTAATTAACACCTTTGTTAAAAAAAACCTTAATTGGTATAGAGGGGAAGCGTCCAGGAAATACGGTTATAAAACGTTAAGGGGTACCACCAACAATTTTTTATTTGTGTTAATGAACTAACGCACCCGTTAGTTCTATAAGAAAAGCGATTCTTTAATAAAAATCGCTAAGCTAAAAAATGATTATTTTGGTTATTACGCTCATGAATTCTTGAACTATTCCCCAAGGATGGTATCCGTCACCTATATAAGTGAACTATATAATAACTTTTATATTTTCTACATCACAACGTAGTTTATAAAAATATTGAATAAGTTCATGCTCTTTTAAAATTGTTTCTTCCATCTTGAGTAATGTTCTTTTTCCTATACGACGATCTAATAGACAAAGAATTCTAATCAAAGTATCCGAAGACTTTAATAATTCCTCAATTGGAGAGTTAAAGTATTTTTCTAATGCAAAGAAAAAATCATATTGACCATAAATTCCATCTGCTTTAAGCATTTTATGAGCTTGATCTTGTAAAGCTAGATTTTCGGTTACATCATCATAGTTATACTGATTAGATTTGGCTCGTATGTCACATTCTCTATAAAATTCTTCTCTTTCAGCTGTAATTGTACACATGCTCAATATTTCCACTTTATCAACGGTAATTACAGCTCTGCCTAATTGATCATGAGCTTTACGGTAATTGATAACTTGAAAATCCACTCTAGAACGCAATGGCTCACATAGAAAATTCGATAAACGTTTTTTTGCTTTACTCCATTTTGGACTATATAACAAATTACACCCCCAAATATTTTGCCCTTTAGTTCCATAAGAACCGTTAGTTCAACAGAAATGGGTGCTCCTGTTGCTCTCTTATATCTTACTGTCGTATAAATAAGCCATTTTCTTCAATAATCTCCTTAAACTTCTGAAAACCTATTGTCGTCTTAGAATAAACAGGAAAAGACAAATCCCAATTCCCGATTATCACTGTATCAAGAGAAGGAAAGAAAAAATTTGTAAAATACAACTCATTCACGGAAAGTTTCGTTAAAAAGATAAGGGCTTCAACGTCACCTATTTTGTAAATACCCTTGTTGCTGGAAAACAACTTTCGAAAAAACTTTGCCTCTTTTCGATTTAAACAGCTTAATATACGCCTGAACTCTGCTTTTACCAAACCTTTTTTATAAATGTGTACATACACTTCATTCTCTTCTATATGAAAAGATTCGTAAAGGTACTAACGAATTTTGGACCGTACTTTAAATTATGACTTCTCCCCAATAACTCACTTGCCTCTTCTTCAGTGAGAACTCGATTATATACATCCATAATACCGATATGATTGTATAACTTACTTGGTTCTTCAACAAGATGAGTATTGAATTTTTTAAACTTTGAATGCAGCATATTAATTTCTTCATTCGTTACCAATTCTAACTTCATATTTTTCCCCCGTTGTTAATTTTGTTCTAATAATATTTTATCATCTTCTTTAACTAACCTGCCCCAATAGTTGCATAAAGAAAAAGCCGCCTTAAAGACAGCTCTGATCATAAGCTAACGCACCCGTTACTTTAACTACATTTATTCACATACAAGGCCCATATATTTTTAAAAGGATTTATTAAGGTTGTGGTCTTTCGAAAATTAGTTCATAGTAAGTACCCACCGCAACCCCAGAAGTTACAAAATCAGGAGCGAAGATTTGAATAAATCTCCAACCTTCTTTTGCGTGATTTTTAATTACTTCTCGATAATCTTCAGTAGGTTTGCCCGATATTCTTTTAAATTCAACTTTAACAAACTTATATTCGTACATTTTTAACCCTCCTATTACTTTTTAAAAGTAATTTACGGATAATAGAAGGTAAAAGTTTCAAAAAAACGCACTTTATAACCATCTTAATAACACTTGAGTCAATAGAAAATTATTTAAGTCCAACTATGTTTTGTAACACCTCTTATTCAACTATCCTGCCCCTTTAGTTCTATAAGAAAAGGAGCTGTTTCCAGCCCCATATAGAAGTAATGCACCCTTTTGTTTAATTATGTGCTTGTTAGTAATATCAGAAAGTTAACTAGTTATTTCCTTTTAAGACTGTTTATTAAGAAATGAATAATGCCAACAATCAGAAAAATATAACCAAATCCAATTGACAATTCAGGATTATTCATTTGCGTAGTAAGTTCTTCTAATAGATCTTGAGCAAAACTTGAATAACCAATTGCTAAAAATAGTCCTCCTCCTAATAGATAAAGAATTGCTACACCGTATTTTTTCAATCTGAAGCTTCCTCTCAATTTACAATTTTCAACATTAAAAATTCATTATATTTCATCTTGTATTTCCTTAATGAACTATCCTGCCCCGTTAGTTCCCTAAGAAAAAGCTGCCTAAATACAGCTTCGATCTTCAGCTAACCCACCCGTTAGCCATCCATGAAGCGCAAAAATCAGCGCTTCACCACAGAGAATGAAAATTGGTTTCTATGTCGATAATGTTTTAATGGCTGGCGAAGAAGGTCGTTGAACTATGGTGCCTTTGAGCCCATCCGTTAGTCTGACTCCGACGACCAAGGTGTACCACCGACTGTCGCGCCCTTTTTGGGTAGCACTCATGGGAGATTAATCCTTTTTTTGTCGTCGCGCTAGCCTCTACTTAATTTGCTATGATTGGAGGTTTTTGTTTAACGATTTACCAAACTCAATCAGATCACTCATAAGGCTCAGCCTTTTTTAAAAAAGCGTTTTTACTGTTGTGGTTTTTTCTGGATTTTGAGCTTTTTTAATTTTCATGGGAGTTCATTAAGGAACCCTTTATGGAAACAAAGAAAAGAAATAAAGAGACAATAATGCACATATTCCCCCCAAATCCTTTTCTGTTTTTTTGACTATTTTTGTTAACTTATATGCTTATAGCTTTTTCCACTTTTAAACACAAAAAATAGCAAAGAAACAAAAAATAAAACATTAGACAAATTCACAAACAATTTTATTCCTTCATTAAGATCTTTTAATCCAAATAAAATATCAACAATTGTGACAATTCCTGTAATAACCACCAATATCAAAAAAGTTAAATACATCTTTTACTCACTTCCCAATTATATAGATAATATTAAATTAAATAAAAGCCTATGACCAAAACAAAAAGGTAAATAAACATAGAGTATAAAGTTAAGATGTATTCTTTTTCTTCTCTTTTATATTTCCATTCCATGAAAGTACGAAAACTTAATGAAATAAGAAAGTAGCCAATAAGCCAGGAGATAGGATTATCAACAAACCATATTGATATAAGAAATGCTATTATCATAGCCATTTCAGTCCATCTCTGAAATCGATTGACACCTTTATAAAAAGACCCCTTTCTTTCAATCTTCAACTTATTCTTCAACCAACGTTCAAATACTATTGCAATAATAAAAAAAGCTATAATAAAAATGATGTAATTTAACAAAAAACTCACCCGCCCTGACTACCAATTATAAACAATTTAATGACCTGAATTATTTACCTTGTTCCTTTTTTCAAGCGAAAACCCAGCAGCTAATAAAGATACTGTCGCTAAACCAACTCCAATAATCATAGAATAGTCGAAATAATTTTTAAGTGCCATACCACTAGAAATAGCTACAATAAACAAAAGTAAAAAGAAAACCGTATAATTCTTTTTCATAATTCCTTACCACCCTTTATCGATATTACAAAAAAAAGCAAATGAATTGTTGATCTAACCTGCCCGTTAGTTTAAGTACATTTCTTCACAATCTTTATAGTGATATTAGCATAAATATCCAATAAAAAATCATCTCACCTCTAAGAAACCTATAGAGGTGAGATGATTTTAATCAAACTTTATTACAAATTATCAATCTTTATTATAAATAATCAAACTGCTTTACAAAGCTACACTAGTACATATGACTATTCTATTAATTGGATTTTACCCTTTAGAGCTATCCTGCCCCTATAAAAATAAAAATAGTGCCAATTTCTTTATAGAAATCGGCACTTCGTTTATTCGCTATACGTTATCGTGTCGCTTTAGGCGGTTGGCATACGTCACATTTACGTTGTTTATTATTTTTAAATTTCGTAAATGTTTTTTCAAAGTTGCTACCACATGTACATTTAAATAGTAACTTTTGAGAAAAACCGTGATATTCCGTCGTTAGCAACTTACTTTCTGAATTTTTCTCAACAAATTCTTTAATTTTACCAATCGTCCATTGTTTATTCATTCTCTTACACCTCCATATTTTATCGCTATGCGGAGGCTTTTCTTGGCATCCGTACAATTATAGTAATTATTCTAAGTTATCCATTATAACATGAGCTGGCACTCAATTAAACAGATGGAAGGTATCTTAATAAACTAAACCTCCCTTTAGTTCCATAAAGTAAAAGTTGCCTTAAAGAGATCTTAAGCTAACGTACCTTAGTTGTAGAAGGTTTTTGCCAAAAATGCAAATGCATGGACTTTACATATCCCTACTTATAGGGGCTTTTTCAGGAGTACAGGTCAGGTATTCTCGGGATACAGCATTAAAATATCCTACATCAATAATTGCTTTTTCTCCTTTATCAGGGCATTGAATATGCGTCAGCTGAAGTAATTCATTGATGATGACCAAGTCTATTGCGTCCAATTCTTTTTTGCAGCACGAACATTTTACAGGTAGTAAGTTATCTTTCTCCATTAAAGAAGCCCCCTTTTTGATAAATAGGTATTCTTTATTTCTAGTTGTTAATCCTACCTGTTCACATAACCGTCAAAAATTCCTTTTTCCATTACATATTCAGTTGGTGTCTATATAGGTCAAGAAACTAATCTGAATTATCATTCCGATTTTCACCACAAATTCTTTTTAATTGTATATCAGCTGGGAATTTTCTGTACTTATTTCATTTTAACTTCCATACTTTATGTATGTAGTATATTCTTATCAATTACTTTAACTTCAGAACTCTGCTAATGAATAAGCAAGTTAATAATTGTACTTGAAAATGGAGTGATACGATGAATAAGACGTATGATGTCATCATTACCGGTGCTAGATGTGCCGGCTCTACCCTGGCAATTTATCTTGCTAAGGCCGGTTTCCATGTGTTGTTGGTGGACCGATCGACTTTTCCAAGGGACACATTATCAACCCATACCTTTTTCAATAATACTGTCGCTCTTCTTCGAGAAATAGGCGTCCTGGACAAGTTATTGGAAACAAAAGCACCACCGGTACGGGATATTAAATTTCAATTTGAGGATACCGTGATAGAAGGTCTCATCCCTGAGGTTTCTGGAGAGGACAGTTGTTATTGCATTAGAAGAACTTATCTCGATCATATCCTACTGGAACAAGCAAAATCTCAAATGAATGTAACCGTTTTGGAAGGGTTCCGTGTGACGGATGTCATCCGTGATGACGAAACAGTAATAGGCGTGAAAGGTTTAGACGGCAACAACGAGAAACAAGAATTTTTAGCTCGCCTTGTTGTCGGGGCAGACGGCCGATCCTCTACTATTCGCAAGCTGGTAAACAGTGAACTCAAAATAAGCATTCCAGCAAAAGTCGGCATTTATTTCGGGTATTTCTCTGGATTTCGCCACGATAATGTCCCTAAATTTGAAGTATACAAGATAAAAGATAACACAGCCATTCTCTTTCCGACGAATGATGATTTATATGTTATTGCCGGCATTTTCCCATTAGAAAATAAGGAATTGATAGAACGGTTGAAATTAAATCCAGAAAGCAGTCTACGCAATCTCTTAACAGATAACTTTTCGAATACAACAATTGGGTCGCGCTTGAAAAATGCAGAACTAGTAGAACCAGTCAAAGGTATCCTCGGATATGATAATTACTGGTATAAAGGAATGGGAAAAGGATGGGCATTGGTTGGAGATGCAGTTTGTTTTAAAGATCCTGGCATGGCGCAGGGTATCCATGATGCTATATGTGGAGCACGTATATTATCCAATATTCTATCAAAATATAAGGGACAATCCGATCAATCAAATCAAATGTCTGAAGAATATCAAAAGGCAATAGAAGATGAGTTTATGGTTCGGTTTCACATGGGATGCCAAATTTCGAAGAATGAACAAATATCTGAACAACAGGATGCTGTCAACAAGCTAATCAGTTCCCATCCAGAGGCTATAGAGAAGTTTTTAGGGATTTACAATTACGCAAACGAGCCGGCTGTTTTAGAAAAAGAACTCGCACGAATTATGCAGTCGATCCAGCAATGATTTTTAGAAATTAAGTGATTCAAGCACAAAAATAAGATTGGACAACTGACTCAAACAAATTATAAATCAGTTCAACCTCATTTTGGATAGTGTTCCCTCTTTGGTAAAGTTGCCCGATTACACAATACAGCTTAAACTATTGAGCTGATACTTAGTATAGGGGTTCAAGAAGATCGTTTGATCAATCTTTACGAAATAGCAAAAGGCATTTCCTAACGTCAGGAAATGCCTTTTTTTGCTGAGATTTGCTTAGCGTACCAAAAACCGAAATTTTGTGAGGCGCCCCTTCTATATGTCTTTTTCGATGACAAAAAAACGACACAACAAATTAAAAGTAATAATAATAATAATAATATACATCCAAAATAGCACTTAAAATAAGTGTAAATTATCAATAGGCAACTCCACAGGAGCAACGGTTTTTCCCAAATAGCAGGTGATATGATGCGGGGAATTCCTGATTGACTCGTTGAACTTCATATACAAACTCCTTATCATCCTTTGGTACGGGCGAAAGTGCATCCGCTTTTTCTTGAGAATCAATATTAGCCCCAGGTGGTACAAACCTGCCAGGTGGAATTCGAACGCCATTTGTTACTACTGCATTATAAGAAATAAATGAGCCTTTCCCTACAATTGCGGTATAAACAATCGAATTAAAACCAACAAATACTTTGTCTGCTATATAACAAGGACCATGTACAAGGGCACCATGAGCAATGGTCACTTCATTTCCAATGAATATAGAATATCTCTCTTTTCCAGATGAGACCCTTTTATTTATTAAACCATGTAGAACCACTCCGTCCTGGATATTTGTATTAGACCCTATATAAAAAGGGGTTCCTTCATCCGCACGTATACTTACATTAGGAGCTACATAAACATTGTTTCTAATGGTAACATCCCCTATGACACTGGAAAACTGACTTATAAAAGCTGTTTTATCAATTTCAGGAAAACGTTGAACAGGGTTAAATGAAGTAACAGGGTTGGAACTTATGAATGGTTCAAAACAGTGAGAATGGTTATTAGAGGAGTTTGATCCTTTTTTTTCTCCCAAGCAATCACCTCCTTCATAATCTAATGGCGTTTAATTAGTTTATGCAGGAAGATTGGGTGAGGAATGGGCTATCATTAAAACAGTAATAAGATCAGGTTACTATCCCTTTCCATGCAGCAGAACTGGATCACATTGGATAGAGTTTTTTGTTCTTCCCACTATCCTGCCCCTTTAGTAGCATAAAGAAAAAGCTACCTTAAAAGTCTTGATATCTTTTGATTATCTTAAAATATCAAACTTATGTATTGGTGACTCATTTCTTGTTGAACTATCCTGCCCCTTTAGTTCATTAAGAAAAGCTGCCTTAAAAGACAGCCCAGATCTTCAGCTAACGCACTCGTTAGTTCTATAAGAAAAAACTGACCGCACAACCCACTTATTAGCACCTAGTTAAAAAAAGACATCCTAATGAATGAATTTCCAGTTGTTAAAATGAGTAATACACCAATTCCGATGAACAATATCCGCCAGAACCAATAGCTACTTATGAAAGGAAAAAAATCAATTTTTCCTTCTTCAATCTCTTTTATACTCTTATCCATCCACTTGTACTGAAACAAACCAAAATACAGGAAAATTACTCCCGTTACAAAAACAAATAAACCACCTATCATTTCCTCCACTTCATCGAACTCCCTACTTTTTCATCCTACCATTATCTTAGTATATATTACTCTTCAAAAACGCTATAAGCCCTGATATAAAAGGGTTTATAGCGTTTTGGAATTTCTATATGTTTATATTTTAATCTTGAGATAAATAAATCCAATTTCTTTCATCAAATTCTTCAATAATATAATTTGAACCTATATTTTGTAAAATTTTATTAAAAGATTTTATATCATCTTCATTATCATACAAATCTTCTAGAATATATTCCTTAATAATAAAATTTGTTAAATTTGTATTATTAACAAAATCCGAAAAGTACGATCTTAGGAGAATTGAATCTTCTTCATTTAATTTTTCATCATTAATTAATGAAATCCTAAAAACATTTAAAATCTTGTTAATATCTTCTTCGTCCATATAACATAATGGTTCTAGTTTTTTATCTTCTTCTGTAAATGGATTTCTAGTATCTTCAATTACTACATAAGATAAAATATTTCCATTTTTTAATACATGAAAAATTTCTAAATCACGCAATTTTAAAATTCTATGAAGCGATATCATAATTTCCTCCTACCCAAATATTAATTTAGGAAATGTTAATAATTTAGCTACTGTTAAACCTACTAAAGCTGCCATTTGGAGTTAGTATAGTTTCATGGACACATTTTAGTTAAGTCCTTTATAGTCCGTCGGGTCGATTTGTATAAAACATTGATAGCCGTAATTAGGTTAAATAGCTTTTCTGATTAACCAGTTTTGATAAAGAAAATAAAAATAACTAATAAAATACAAACCAATTAAAAAGAAAAAAGAAACCTTATTCATATAACCTAGCAATGCTAAAAATAATAAACCAATACCAAATAAAATGGACATAAAATCAAAGGCTTTAGACTTTGCAAATTGATTGATTTTTATATTACGCTCATCATTTTCTTCGATCTTTTGTGCTTTAGTTTTAAATCTTTCAGTTGAAATAGATGTTACTCCAGAAAAGGTGAGAAAGACCCCAGTAAAAATAATAGCTATGGAAACTAGATCCGGACGGATAAATATGGAACGAATCTCATTTGCCACAGGGAAAGTTACGAATATTCCAAATGATATTAAAACAATTCCACTGAAGGTTAAAATCCAAAGTGCCTTATTTTTCATTATTTTTTTCCTCCTCGTAGATAAAAATTTCTTCAATGCTTAAATTAAAATAACGTGCAATCTTAAAAGCTAGAATTATTGAAGGGTTATATCGCCCATTTTCTAAAGACCCAATCGTTTGTCTAGATACCTCTAAGGCTGCGGCAAGTTCCTCCTGTTTAACTCCATGCTGTTTTCGGATTATTTCTAGCTTATTTTTCAACTAACCACCTCTAATACGGAAAGTAAACTTTCCATAAAGTTAACATAAAAAGGTAAATGTGTAAAATTCACTTTCCATAAATAACAAATAACTTAATCACTCTTAAAGGAACCCATCAAAAATAAAACCTCTTGGCGGCCAAGGGGTTTTCTCATCTTCGAAATTATCGTTTATGCTGTAGCTTTAAATCAAAGTTTGATCATTTTTGTGTTCCTAAATGAACTAACGCACCCGTTAGTTCATTTAGAAAAGTAGGCTTCCAACATCTCCTAATAATGAAATAAATCGCTCCTTAGTGAAATTATTACAAATGCATTGAAATCTCCACCACATATTTTATGGGCAAATTACATTAAAATTAACATTAAAAATTAGTAAAAACATAGTAATATGCAAAAATATAAGCAATATTTAATGCTATTGCAATAATTGATTTGATAAAAGGTTCTTTTAAAACAATTGCACCTATCCCTAAAAGAACTCCGCAAAATGTCACCATTTGTGGCAAGAAGAAGATACCAATACTTAAAATTCGAAAAAGAAAAACATCAAAATTGCTAGCCAAAAAGCTCATTATACTCAACATTATATTGAAGGCTACGCAAAGAAATGACATTTTATATACAGTCAATAGAATTCCCCCAAACAAAGAATCAATTTTCACCTATATATTACCATAAAACATTATCTCCTTATTGCACTAACCTGCCCCGATAGTTTAAGTACTATCATTCACAATCTCAATAGAGTAGAGCCTTTTTAGACACAATCCAATCACCTACAAAATAGAGTTCATAATGTCCATATGACTTGTATCAGAATGCTTATCGTTGTAAATAAGCATTCTGATACAAGTCATACCCATCAAGCTAACAACATAAATTACAAGATGCGAGTTGATCCTTGTTTTAAAACAAACGAGTAATGAAAAGTTGACATAATAAAAAAGCCTATTAAAATGCGATTTTTTTGCTAGGCAGCTTTTCTATTTTTCACCGTTTTTTCATATGCAACTCCAAGAATATCCAAGACAGTCATCTTCTTATACCGATGACATTTACGACCATTCTTTTTAAACAGCTGATAGAGGCGATGCAGAATTTTCAAAAGTTCTTCTGTGCCAACTGTCATCGCTTGAAACAGTAACGGGAAGTAATCTTTAATCATATAAATTGCTTTCGTATTCACTCAATTCCTTCTTTTTCTTTTCAAGAAGTAACTGTCGCATTTGAAACATGGTAGAAGAACAGAGGAGAATGCCAATTAGTTGGCCATAAATCAATTCCTTAAATTCCCTTCGGTCAGACATTTACCATTGACATCCGCCATGTTTGGTTGTTCTCCCTGGGCTACCACCAATGGCGGTAGCCCTATAAGTATTTTATCAAGACCTAAATCGTAAAAAATCATAAAAAATAAGAAGTGAAACATATTAGTCATGTATAATATGTTTCACTCCTTTTACTTTTTGTTCAACAATCGCGCCCGTTTGCTGAATAAGGGTATTGGTCACTTCACCCCAGATAAATAACTTATTTTTCCTGTTAGGGCATTTAGTGAAGGTTACCGTCTAACTTTTAATAGTAAAATAACTTCAATTTCCTCTAACAACTCGCCTGTGTTTACGAATCCAAGTGACTCATAGAATCGAAGTGCCGAATAATTATCTGGCTCTGTTGAAAGACCAATATAATGACAGTCATCATTCTTTTTGAGCATATCTATGACTTGTTTCATCGCCTCTTTCCCGTATCCCTTTCTTTGATAAGAGACATCTATCATAAACCTAGGAATCCAATACTTCCTCTCTTCAATCTCGTTTGAATTATATTCCGTCATCACAAATCCTATAACTTCCTCATCCAAATGTATCGCGTACGGTGTAAAACTGGGATCTACCTTAGACTCTGCAATGGAATAAACATTAGGAGCAATTCGATCAACTTGATCCTCTGCTAACTTTAGGTTTAGGCATTTATAAATATTTTTCACAGTTAATTCCTGAATTGATATTTGATCCATAATAGTTTTTGCCATTTTTTCAAAATTCATCAATCTCACTCCTAAGTATATTTTTATTACTTTCTTGTTTAACAAAAAAAAATCCCACCCCCAAGACTTGAAGTCTTAGGGACGAGATTTATCATCTCGGTGCCACCCTAGTTTATTAATATGTCGCCATATTAACCTTATTAGATACGGCATTTAAAAATGCTTATACCTTAGCTCTATAACGGGAGCTCCCGTCACATCACCCCCTCCTAAAAGGTTCCGAAGTGCTGCTCTGAGGCTTGCTTCAATAAAGAAATTCTAACCCTTTTTCAGCTACCAGGGTTCTCTGTATAGAATTCACTTTATTTACTCTTCTCTTCGTCGCATTTATTTTTTATATAATATCACCTATTGGTATCTGTGTAAATATCTGGAATTTTTTTATAATGAAAAAATAATCCATTAAGATATATGATTCTCATCTAACAACTAAAAAAAGAAAAATACTTCAGAGCAAAAATCATTTGCAACTTTAATACAAAGTCGTTTTTTTTTCGATTTGGGGGTACTATAAAATTTTAGCTTGATGGCGATGTGATGCTACCCCTATTAGGATAAAAAAGATTGGCAATCACCAATAACCACTTACGGTATATTTACAGTAAATGATAGACTCACTAAGGGGATATTCACTCCTACATCAACTTTTTTTAGGCCCTTAATAACTGCGTATCCAACAAGACCAGCACCCCAGGGTCCCGCAGCAGCAATTTGCTTTACGTACCAGCCAACATACCCTGCTGCAAATGCACCTGCTACTACAGCGGACATTGCTCTAACTTTCGGTCCTAAATTGAGGTGTAACCTACAAAAACCTGAAGTTGTTGTTGTTCTCCTTCGGTTATAGTTAAATCATCTGAACTAATTGAAGTCATTAGTTCAGCATCACTTTCTGAAATTCCCATTTGAATAAGAGTTTCTTTATCTGCAGTAAAATTAATGTTTACATCTGCATCTTCTTTAGTTGGATAGATTTTCTGCCATTTGAATCTGGTTTTTATCTACATTAATATCATTAGCATTAACAATCCCAGATTCCAAGACAGATTCCCAATCAGTCGAGTTTTCATTTCCACCAAAGCTAACTCCGCTACTAGCACGACTGGTCGTAAAAGAAAAACAAAAAGCAACGGCAACAATGGTTAACACAGTAAGAAACTTTTTAAACATACGAAACCTCCTAGTTTTTTTAAATTGGAAGCCTGTTCGTGATGTTTATTATATAAAGTATACTATTAGATTAAAGAGAAAGGAGAATATTCAAAAAAGTGTATTTACTTTTATTCACCATAATTTATTGTGTTATAACACAGGTTTTGAATATAGGCTATATACCTGCTATGGGAGTTTATTTAATAGGTTTAAGCCTTATCAAGGGATTTTTTAGTGAGGAATTAAAAGATGTCTTTAACTTCAAAAAGACTAAATATTTGTACGAAAAAAACGGATTTAAAGCCTCCTTAATGGAGCTATTGTCTTTAATGTTAATTTTTATTAATTCATATTTAATTGATTATGAGCCCTTATCTCTTTTTGAATTTGTTTATTTGTTATTTCTTATTGCACTTGTATACCGCTTTCTATTTTGGGGTATAACACGGACAATCGCGGAAAAATTTAGCTCTAAGGTGTAATTCAGATGAGTCCTGGAATGGTCAATATCCTGATTTCCATAAGTCTTATTTCCCCTTTGATTATGTCTTTGAATGGCTCTTGTGGCATTTTCACTTTTTACTTTTTCAACTCGGAAAATGGAATAACTCATTATGGGGTAGCGTCAGGAAAATGCGGATATATAACGTTAAGGGGTACCACCAACAATTTTAAATCAAAAAATCGATTTCCTGTACATTAAGAAATCGATTTTTTATTTGTCTTAATCAACTAACGCACCCTATAGTTTAAGTACAATATTTCACAAACTTCTAACTAATAAAAAAAGACGGTGACTTACATAAGTCATCGCCCCGATATTACTAATTATTCAATGCATTAGTAGAATTCCACTCGTCAACTATATGGTCCCTAAAATGAGCTACTTTAATTGTTTATTCATTCCCCACTGGAAGTACAACAGTAAATGGTTTTAATTCCTTAGTTGGGACAAAGCTTGAAAAATCAAATAGCAACATTGTATTTTCCAGCTTAAAATTCTCAATCCTTTCTTCTCCGTTTAAGTCAAAAGTAGATTGGAAGTGTGCTGTTGCCTTATCAATCATTTTTAATTTATTAAAGGAAATACCGTGGTTTTTAGGAGGCCATGGATTTTCCGGGTCGATCTTAGTTAAATATTCCTTATCAACCAACCAGAAAAGGTATTTCAAATTATGGTTAATTGTTTCAAGTTTACCTTTACTCAAATTCTTCGGAAGACCTGTAAGTTGATAATCTATTACCAATTTCTCACCTTTTTGAGTAACATCATTTACCTGCAGACCTAAATTGAACCGTGTGCTTTTTAAGGTGAAAGATTTAATATTCAAAAGCTGTTGTACTTTTAGATCTGCTACAGATAACTGAGGATAAAAGGTAAGTGAAGTAATATTTGAATTGAGCTTGGTCATTTCTCTTCTCATGGTACTTTGATATCCATCTTCTTGTTCTGACTCATCAAGTAAAGTTTCATTTCCAAACTTATACACTTTTCCTTTATTATCAACTGCTTTTATATAAATATCATCACCTTTGTATTTCTCAACGGTCTCATATATAAGTGAAGATGATGCCTTTGCAGTGAGTATCTCTTTAATACGGATTTTGACCTCATCTTCCGGATATCCTTGCTCCTGGTTAATAGCAAATGTACGACTTTTTTCTTGTTTAATTGGAATATCAAAATTCCATTCGCCTTTTATCCCGTTGATATTATGAATAGTAATAGGGAGAGTAGAATTCTCCTTAAATGATTTATATGGATATTCCATTTTCCATTGAAAGTTATATCCATTTTCTACCTTATTAATTGCTCTTGATCCATTTAACCAAGGATCATTATCCCCTTTATTGTGTTCGAAATTCATATCAAAGCTTACTTCTCCTTTTTCGTTATGCCCTTTTTCAACATCTTCATCTACAAATCCTGTAATTGATACCACATTGCCATCAAAATAAGCGCTGGTGAGTTTTACAGTCACTCCATTTTTAGTTAAGGATTGATTTAATTCTGTAACTGCATCTTGATTCGCTAGTTCAACGCCCATTGAATCATTGAATTCTTGAAAAATCCCGCCTATTAAAGGGGTTTTAGCCAATACTTTATTC
Source organism: Peribacillus sp. NPDC006672 (assembly GCF_050274955.1). Lineage (NCBI taxonomy): Bacteria > Bacillati > Bacillota > Bacilli > Caryophanales > Bacillaceae > Peribacillus > Peribacillus sp. NPDC006672. The sequence goes on along the minus strand of NZ_JBNNOR010000026.1, from coordinate 1,055 downwards.
ATTGTAGGATTAACAAATCCAGAAGCAATGGTGATTCCAAGAAGAGCAGCTGCAGCAGCTGAACCTGTAAGAACTTTCTTTTTCTTTATTTTCCTACCTTGTCCTGACATTTTTAAGCCTTTATCAATAGCACTAAACACTTTTTCTTTTGGTACAACTATTTTTTCAATAGCACTTTTTACTTCTTTGTTATCCATTGCATTTGCCCTCCTCTTCTTTATAGGACTTTTTTAATTCGGCCTTCCCCCTGCTTAAATAAGTTTTTACAGTCCCTTCGGGGGTCTCCATGATTTCACTAATGGTTTTAATAGAATAATCATAGTAGTAAAACAAAATAATGGCGGATCTATAATTCCCTTTTAACTGTCCGATCGCATTTAATAGATCTATTGCTTCTTCATGACCTGAATGATAGGTTACCGGTAAATTAGACAATACTTCTTCTGTTAGCCGGACAATATTATTTCTTTTCTTAAGGATTTGGCCAGCACAGCGGATAATGATTTTTGTAAGCCAAGTCATAAAATATTCCGAATGCTTTAACGAATGAATACTCGTAAAAGCTTGATACGCTGCCTCTTGAACGACATCTAATGCATCCTCTTCGTTATGTACATAAAGATAAGCAGTCCGGTAGATCTGTTCATAGTGCTGCTTTATGAGTTGTTCAAAAGCTTTTTTATTGCCCCTGATTGCTTTTTTAACCATCTTATCATTCTCAAATTCCATCTCTCTCTCAACTCCTTTCAACTATTAGTGGAATATATCTTCAGAAAAAGTTTCAAAAAGTTAAAGTATTTTTTTTAAAAATAAACAGAAACCACTTTGCGATTTCTGCTTATTTAAACTGTTGCTTTTTTTTGATAGCTTTTGAATTTGTTGAGAGTATTCTGCAACTCAAAGGTGTTGTGAGTTTACACTTTATTCTACAAAATCGCTTATGGAACTATCCTGCCCCGTTAGTTCCAATCGAGTAGAGGGAAAATAAATGTATTATTTTCGCCCCTCTCACAACACCGTACGTACGGTTCGCGTATACGGCGTTTCAATTTATA
>NZ_JBNNOR010000025.1:0-49676 GCF_050274955.1 Peribacillus sp. NPDC006672 | reverse complement strand
CGATTTCCATTCAAGTATCGAATGAGAATCGTCTTTTTTTAATTTGATTTACCGTACTAGTTAGAAAAACGTGAGTTTTTCAGCAGCCTCCCGCATTGGCCCCTGTTTTTTTATTTAGGATTCTGCATATATTTTTCTCCGGTAATTTGTTAAAATGTGTATGTAATTTTACCTTCGAAATGTCTTAAAATCAGGGAGAATCTCCATGTCCAAACGCTCCATTTTAGCTATTTATATCCTATCCGGGTTTCTTACACTGGTCGTGTTCGACTATTTTTTAACTACAAATATCCATAACAAAGAGGTCTTTATTCAACTTCAAAGAGCGGAAGGCATTGTTTTCCTTTTATCAATAGGCTTGATCTTATACCTTTACTTAGCTAAAAGGGAAGAATTCAAACAATTAAAAGAAGCTGAACAACGTCGGCGTACCCTCATCAATTCAATGGTGGATTTCGTTAACTTCAAGGATGGTGATGGCCGATGGCTTGAATCCAATACCTTCGGGCTGCAATTATTTCAATTGGAGCATGTAGACTATAAGGGAAAAAAAGACAGCGAACTCGCAGAATACTCCGAATTTTATAAAGAGGCGTTGATATACTGTGAAGATTCCGATGAAGAAACGTGGGTAAAAGGGGAAATCACAAGGTGTGAGGAAATCATCCCTCTTCCCGACGGCAATCACAAGACCTTTGATACGATCAAAGTTCCTCTGTTCCATGAGGATGGTTCACGAAAAGGCTTAGTCGTCATTGGCAGGGATATTTCTGAAAGGGTTGTTGCGGAGAAACAATTATACGATAGTGAACAACGCTATAAATCATTGTTTGAACACAATCCTTATCCGATGTTGATGCTTGATTTAAACGGATTGATCACGACCGTGAATCCAAGGTTTGAAACGGTAACAGGCTTTCAACAAGAAGAAATACATGGTGCCTCATTCATTAATTTGAAATTTTCAGCAGAAGATGCGGAATTGATCCGTACATCCTGCCAATATGTCATGGAAAACCATATGGGGATCAAAAAAGGGAAAGATATAGAATTCCTAACGAAGTACGGGAAGTCCATCTTACTTTCATGTACGTTTGTCCCGATGATGGTTGGCGAGGACTTGGTCGGGATCATCACTTATGCTAAAGAAGTCACTCAAATTCGAGAAACCGAAGCACGCTTAAGAAGAACCGAAAAATTGTCGATAGTCGGCGAACTTGCCGCAAGTGTAGCCCACGAAGTACGAAACCCGTTGACTTCTTTAAAGGGCTTCGTCCAGCTGCTTAAAAAGAGCGACCATCCCTATGAACAATACTACACGATTATGTTAAGTGAATTGGACCGGATCAATCTAATTGTAAGCGAGTTACTCGTTCTGGCAAAACCACAGGAACTTCCATTCAGCAAACATCAAATCATCGAACTGATGAATGATGTCAAAACATTGTTGAAACCAGAGGCGGACTCGTACCCCACCCAAATATCAATATCTGTTAAAAACGAAATACCGCTTCTGTTATGTGAGGCAAACCAATTAAAACAAGTATTCATAAACATGCTCAAGAATTCAATGGAAGCATCCGCCGATCACATTTGGATTGATTTCGAGCGAATGGGCAATAACCTTACCATTACCATCAAAGATAATGGAAGCGGAATAGAAAAAAAACGGTTAAAGCATCTGGGTGAACCTTTCTATTCTTCTAAAGAAAAAGGAACAGGGTTAGGATTGACAGTCAGTTGCCGAATCATTGAAGCGCACCGGGGAAAGGTCCGTTTTAACAGCGAACTAAACCATGGAACCGAGGCCCAAATCATTTTGCCCATATAAGTATAAATCAGAGGACAAGCCTTTATCTTGTCCTTTTTTGCAGGTTTCGGAACCATACTTGATAAAATTAAAATAGGGAGGTGAAGAAATCCTTGATGCCCCCAGAATGACACGGCATCATCAGGTTGGTTCCCCTTAAAGTATCCTTTGCCCTCCTGCCGTTATTAGATGTAACGGTCTCTGTTTTGCCAGCTGTACTCATTTGCGTTGCCTCAACTTCCGCCTCTTTTTTTTGACATCATCCACGGTTTCTTCCTCATCCATATCCTTTTCGAAAACAAGGATGTAAGTACGTCGCTCCCATCCTTTGAATCTGTAACTGAAATGCCGTCTTCGCTTTATCCTTGAATTATTTCTTAATGGAGTTTACGTCACATGCTTATTGATTTTTGAGCAGAAGAATCACCAGCCATTTTTTTTCATTTAGTGTTTTATTGTCTATAATGGTGGAAGCCAGGCAAATCTAACCTTATTGTTATCACTTTTCTAGTGAACCTCTCAAACTGTCTTTAGATAACTAATTTATTTTCACTGTTTTTTCACATTTTCCTTTTATAATAAGCTTACATAATCTGTTGAAAGGGTGATGGCACACCAAGATGAAGAATTATTTATGGCTGGTAGTCAGCCTATTCAGTTTGCTTTTATACCCGGCAATGGCTTCTGGACATGCTACAGTAATAAGCTCCAATCCTAGTCCGAATGAAGCGATGGATACTCTTCCTGAAAAGATCAGCATTCAATTCAGTGAGAATATACAACCCGCTTTCCATTCGCTTGAGGTATTCAGCCAAGATGGAGACAAAATTCAAATTCAAGACAGTGCAATCTCGGAACAAAGTGAAAAAGTACTGGAAGCTAAGTGGAAAGGCACTATTGATGAAGGGATTTACTACATAAAATGGAGAGTGGTTTCCAGCGATGGCCATCCCATTGAAGGGACAATCCCCTTTCAATTTGGAGATTCAACGGTCCTACAAGATCAAGAAATTTCCAAAGTGAACGCAGGTTTTCCGAATTCCATCAACGTTTTCCTGCAAAGTCTTCAATACATATGCTTCGCGGCCCTTACCGGAATCCTTTTTTTCCAATTATCTTTAATGAAGGGTTCTCGTCTTTTTGAAGTCAGCAGCAGAGCACGTCTATACCTTTGGCTTTCATTTGCAGGTTTAGCATTTTCAATCTTCTTCAGTCTGCCTTTAAAAGTGACGATAGATGCTGGTGTAGGTTGGGCTGATGCGTTTAATGGGACTTTTATAAAAGAAGTATTGAATGCTACAAGTTTCGGTACCATCTATATAATAGAAATTCTATTGTTGCTCCTTCTGTTTTTAGTAATTTATTTCATGCTCGAGAACTCACTGAATAAATCACTACCCTTCCTTTCTTTCATCATAATAGCAATTTTGATGGTTTGTAAGGCTTTAACTGGACATACGGCAGCTGTTCCTAATCAGGTTCTGGCCGTTTTGATGGATTTCCTCCACTTATTGTCCATGGCTTTATGGCTTGGCGGCCTTCTGGCCTTATTGGTGATTTTGCCTGGACTTGCTGATCGGCAGGCAGAAGATAAGAAAACCTTTTACTGGTCAATCATTCAAAGGTTTTCCAGATGGTCGTTTCTGTTTGTAATCATACTGAGTGTTAGTGGGATATATAGCAGCTTACAGCATGTACCGACTATCCATTCATTGATAAATACAACATATGGACAATTGTTACTTGCGAAAATTGGTCTCATGTTAATCATGATCGTTTTAGGGGCCTTTCATTACTTCAGGGGGAAAAAGCAAGTTAAAAAACTGGGTTATAGTGTGGGAATGGAGTTTGGTTTAGGAATCGTCGTACTCATTGTTGCGGCTCTATTGACAAATGTCCAAACTGCCATGTCATCTCCCGGGCCAATAGAGAAAACGTTACTGACTGACGAAAATAATGAGGTCACATTAATGGTGACTCCGAATGAAGTCGGGGATAACCTGGTTAAAGTAAATCTATCCAATGGAGGCAAGCCGATAGCTGAAATAGAACAGCTTACAATCACTATGCAGCCAGTAGATACGCCAGGCGGTGAAATAAAGCTGCAAATGCAGGAAAAAAACACAGGTACATTTGCATCAAAGTCTATATTAACCATGCCAGGAAAGTGGAATATCCATATTCACGGATTAACTGATAGCTTGGATTCAATCAATGCTGATTTTACAATTTTCATAGGTAATTCATAACAGGAGGGAAAAATACAAATGAAAAACATTTCAAAGCTTCTTATTTCCACATTTGCTGCATTATTCATTTTCTCTAGTTCTGCATATGCACACGTTACCGTCAAGCCAACCTCATCTGCACCTGAGGCGTGGGAAACTTATACACTCAAAGTGCCCGTTGAAAAAGAGACTGCTACCACCAAGGTGACTTTAAAGGTACCAAAAGGGGTTACTTTTGAAAGCTATCAGCCTGTACCAGGATGGAAAGTGACAACCGAAGGTGACAAAGATGGGCATGTAAAAACGGTAACTTGGGCAGCAACTGAAGAAGGAATAGCCGCTGGACAATTCCAGCAATTCTCATTCGTTGCCCAAAACCCTAAAGAAGAAACGAATGTGGCCTGGGATGCATTTCAATATTACGAAGATGGTGAAATTGTTGAATGGAGCGGTGATGAAGGCTCAGACCTACCGCATTCTGTAACGGAAATTTCGGTAGCGCCCAAGACTGCTGCAGAATCTACGGACCATGGTCACAAAAATGAAGCAGACACTAATAATTCCAAAACTACTGACAATGCAAAGGATTCCGTAACAACAGAAGGTGATAGCAATCAAACGCTGATCATCACTCTGGCTGTCATATCACTAATTCTTTCCATTGTTGCGCTTTTTGCAGCTCTAAGGAAAAATAAAAAATAATCATTATGGAAGGTGCCCCAAGAATCCTGGGGCACCTTTTTTCACTTCTAATTTTTCATGACTACCGATTTACTCGGTAACTGAAGTTTTTCTGCTTCTATGGTAGTCTTAATGGATATTTCCACTCTTTGTTCCGCTATCGTTAGGTTGAGTATTCCATTGCCCTGTGCCTTTTTGCTTATTCCCAGATCTTCCGTACTTTTCACTAACTGTGCATATAATTCCGATTCAGTTAATTTGCGGCCAAATTCCTTTTCCGCAATCACTTTCAAGAGAGCTGCTGCACCGCTTACATGAGGCGTAGCCATTGACGTTCCGCTCAGCCTTGCAAATTTATTTCCTGGATACGTAGAGAGAATATCAACCCCTGGCGCCACCAAGTCAATTTCATCATTTGTATTTGAAAAATCAGCTAAATTTCGGCTTAAATCCACAGCCCCCACTTCCACTACCTCGGGATATGCTCCTGGATAATCCAATTCATCCGTTTCATGACGCCCATCGCCACTATTTCCAGCGGCGCAAACAACAAGGATATCGTTCTGAATAGCCTTTTGAATCAGTTTGTGTTCAGCCTCATCAGGAGGACCTCCTAGTGAAAGTGAAATAACAGAAACCTTTTCTTCGTTAGGTCCCCTCCAATTGATTGCATACTCTAAAGCTCCATTAATCCAATCTATTTCGCCTTGCCCTTGACCATTTAAGGCCTTTAACGCTAATATGCTTGCTTTAGGAGCCACTCCAACTACACCAGCATTATTAACGGCCGCCAAAATCGTACCGCTCACATGTGTCCCATGTCCGTTATCATCTTGAAAATCCCCGGTATTGGTAAAATCTTTCCCTCCGATGATTCTTTCTTTAATATCTGGATGTCCTTTATCAATGCCTGTATCGATGACGGCAACTACCACACCCTCACCATAATTGCTTTTTTCCCAAATTGCCGGGGCTTTCACAAGCTCGACGCCCTCAGGAATCTTCTCTTTCACCGTGTCCATTACTTCAAGAACTTTGTAAGGTATTAATCTTTTTTCTCTTGTCATTTGATTACCCCTTCCTTCGTTCAAGTTAAACTGCCAACAGTGTGGGGATTTTCATCCCGTCTGGTTGCCGTCTACCGTTGAAAGAGATGAGATCATAAAACTCTTCTCCCTTATATATACCAGATTTTCGAAAATAAAAAATAAGTTTTCGGAAAATTCCGTCTAAATTACTACTTTTTATTTCTTTTTCTTTTATTATCTGGTACATTAATTATAGAACAAATGTTCCTATAATGCTATAAGGAAATTTTCATTTATGAAATTCTTTTTTTCCATGTTAGATTTCAAAAAAAAAAGAAGCGACTCCGAATCAAGTCAACCTCCCTTAAATAAACTTAAGCCGCACCGCAGCATTTTTTGTATTTTTTCCCACTACCACATGGACATGGCTCATTTCTTCCGATGACTGGTTCTGTATGAACATGAGGCATTTTAGCCGCTTTTGCACTCTCCGTGATAATTTGTGTGCCTTTTTCCTTCATTTGCTGATAGCGCTGCTTAAACAGTTCCATTACGTCTTTACTGTACTTTAACGTGTCTTCAGCAATATCCATCGCCTTTTGCTTTGAAATATTATAATCCTCTAGGGCGAATTGATTATCTCGGAATGAAACCCGAACTCCAAAATGCTGTCCGGCCTGACTGGTGGTCTTGCGTTCCTCCACGAATTCAAGGTACACTTCCTGGCAATCACATGTCTGATGCATGCAATAATAATCATATATCCAATACGTTTTATCTTCATACTTACTCTTTAAAGCAATTCCATCCTCAACGCCAAAAACATCCAAATATTTAATCGCTTTTCCATCGAGTATCTCAAATGGATCAATCGTTCTCATCTATAGACACATCCTAATTCATCAAAATTTACTCTTCCTATGTATTGTACAACCTAATTCCTCAATCGTCACTTGAAACGAAGCCTAATGAGGCCAAATCCCTTTCGTTAAAGGAGATATAAGGAAGCCTTATTGAAGGCAAAAAAAAGCTGCAGCAGTGTGTTTGCACTGATGCAGCTCCCCCAATACTTCATCCGATCCATGTGGTCAATTCATCAATCGGTGTTTTCTTAGCAGGTTTCGGCTCCATGTCAGGATAGCCCAAGTATATGAACGCCAGTATTTCCCCCTTTGAGGATAGATTGAAAAATTCCCGGACCTTTTCATGATAAGTGATTTTCCCTGTTCTCCATACTGCTCCCAAACCTAAGGAATGTGCAGCAAGAAGCATGTTTTGGATGGCACTGTTCACTGCCGCATATTCTTCGGACACGAGGACATTATTCTTATCACTAGGCTCTATGCCCACTGCGATGATGACAGGAGCCCTTAAGGGATTCTTTTTTTGTCTTTCGAGCTTACTGATTAAATTTTCCGGGGTATCATCAGCATTTTCAATTCTTGTTATTTCTTCGAATACCTTCCCAAGTTCATTTCTTCCTTCTCCTGTCAATACAAAAAAACGCCAGGGCTCCGTTCGGTGATGATTAGGTGCATATGTTCCAGCTTCTATGATTTGCTCGATCATTTCTTTAGGTACCGGATCTTGCTTGACGATTCCAATGCTTCTTCTCGTTTTTATAGCTTCAATAGTTTCCATTTTATCTCCCCTTTACCCCTTTATCTCTAATAGTTTCTGTTTCAGCTCATTTTCCATTGACGCCAATTCCTGTTCGGCTTGCCGGCGTTTATGCCTGCCTTCTTCTTGAATCCGCATGGTCTCCTCAAGCGTGGAAATCAAGTTAGCTTGCGTATTCTTTAATGTTTCGATATCGACAAGTCCCCGCTCATTTTCCTTAGCCGTTTCAATGGTATTCGTTTTCAGCATTTCAGAATTCTTTAATAACAAGTCATTAGTAGTCTTGGAAACCTGCTTTTGCGCTTCTACAGCATGCCTCTGCCTGATTAAGGTCAATGCAATCGCAACCTGGTTTTTCCAAAGTGGAATGGCCGTCATGATCGAAGATTGTATTTTCTCGACTAGTGCCTGATTCGTGTTTTGAATCAGCCTGATTTGCGGTGCGCTTTGAATCGTGATTTCACGACTCAATTTCAAATCATGAAGCCTTTTATCCAACCGTTCAGCAAATTGCCGCATATCATTGACTTCTTGAAACTTCATTTGATCATTGCTTAATTCAGCGGACTTCCTTAGTTCCGGAATCGTTTTCTCATGGATTTCTTCGAGTTTAATTTCCCCGGCTGCAATATAGACATTCAACGCCTGGAAATATTCCTTATTCGTTTCATATAGCTTTTCAAGGATTACAATATCCGATAATAGGATATTCTTGCTCCGGTCGAGTTTTACACTGATTCGATCAATTTGGGCCCCCGTTTTTTGATACTTGGAGAGCACCTCCTGTACAGACCCCGAGAGCTTCCCGAACATGCGTGCAAAAAATGAGGGCTTATCCGGTTTAAGCTCATCCGGGCTTAGCTCGTTTAACCTCTTCATTAAATCACTGATAATGTTGCCCACTTCACCTACATCTTTTTTCTGGACATGCTCAAGCATCGAGTTTGAAAAGGTAAGGAGCTTTGATTGGGCGGGTGTACCATAGGATATCATCGCCTGATGATTCGTTGGGTCTATTTGTTCGGCGAGCTGATAAGCCTTTGCCCTGTTCTCTTCAGGAATGACATCAATCAGTTTAATCGGTTTCGCTTCCTGGGAAGATACTTTCTCAAGTTCCTGCCCCCCATCGAATGGATTGGCTAAAAGATCATCGATCAAACTGGCGTTATCCGTTTTATTCAACAGGTTTGGATCATTATTATTCATTTTAACCTCCTGCTTTCATCAATTACTTGTGACTCTTTTCTAGTTTTAATGGATTGTTTAGCAACGTCCAATTCGAAGTTAAGGTTATCGATATCATCGGCAATCACTTTATATAAATCCTTTTCTATCGTTTTAGTAAGTTCCTTTAAGGTTTTACGAGTTTCTGTTAAGGAAAGTTCGAGTTCCTTATTCTTTTTTGGCTGCTGTGATAAAAAAACATATTTCTCGGCAAGCTCCGTAGCTGAATCCAGATGCGAGTAATAAAATTGTTCCGCCTGGTAAAAACGCTTCGGTTCTTTTTTCGTGAGACTATATATTTTCCTGATCATTTTAATCATATCCTTCCTCTGTTTAAAAGAAGAGATATGCCTGACCGATATTAGTGCCTTTTGCACCCGCCATATTTTCGGTTTTGCTTCAATTAAATTTTTCTTTATATATTGGTATTCTTTTCTCGTCAATTCATGCTTTTTCAGGAATCGCGAGGAAAAATAAACGGAACTTAACCAATAGGAAAGCGCCCCTCCTGCTAAAGATATGACAACAGACAGGATAAACGGTTGATTCAATCCAAAATAGCTAATCATCCAAAACGGCAAAACGATTGGAACTGCAATCAATATCGGAACAAAACCAGCAAGAAATCTATTCATTTTCTTTACACTCCTGACTTACACTCTTTTCTATTATATACGGATTATCATTGAGATTGGTTTCAAGATGGATGAAAGATTTCCTCCTATCCTAAACGATATAGGAACAGCATGCTTTCTGCAAATTTTTTGAAATTTCCCCGGCATAATTACCCCTTCTTCCCACTCTTATGGGCTCACGCCTAGACACTTCACCGGAACTTACATAAGTTATTACGTATCCATCCTGATTTAAAAAAGGAGAGTTGACTATGAATTCATACGGATTTTATCCTTATCCCCAACAAAATGGAAATCACCAGTACTATCAGTCTAATTTTAACCCCTATTTCCAACAGCCAGAAAGATTTGAATATGTACCACAGCAAGATTGGAACCTTCAGCAGGTTCAAGAAAATTCATATAGTCAAGTGCCCGAACAGTTCGATGTTGAAAGGGAGCCTCAACAACTTGAAAGAAGAGTCCGGGAACTTGAGCGGCAAAATGATCGTCAAACGAGGGAGCTCACTCGGCAGAACCAAGAAATCACACGAATAAATCGAGAAGTGAACCGTGTTAACCAGGAAATAACCAGACTAAGTCAAAATGATCAACGCCATACGAATAGGCTGAACCGACTAAATCAAAGACTTCGTGCCGTCGAAAGAAACCTAAACATACCATTCACTGCAACAGAAGATGGCTTTTAATACAAAAAGCAGGAGCTCATTATGGGCCCTGCTTATTTTATCTTTTATCGGTAGGGTTTGATAATCAGTAATTCCACAAATGAATTTAATCAAACGATTGATTAAATTTTTAAAGGACCACTAAACCCTTGTCTGATGTACTTAAACTGATTAATCAATCCTCAAAACCATCCTCGGTCTCCCTTAACACCCTATATACCACATCTCCCCTTGCTAAGTTATAATATCCATTTCTCCGAAAACTTTCGGCATCTTCCTTAAGTGTACCCTGAATTTAAACACAACATTTTGAAGAACACCAATTCGGTCACAGAGCTTTACGATTTAACTCATATCATTTGTAATATACACAATTGTTTTTCCTCTTTCCAGCATTTTTACATATTGATTAATTTCGAGTTTGGATTAACCGGCAATCGGATAGATGAATGCCGTCATCATTACAGCAAAATAAGGTACGCCCCAAAATTAAGCCGTTCAGCAACGGCACCGGAAACGATGGAAATAACAAAATGCATCTATGGAAATCGTAAGGTCGATGTACGACAAATCACCTTTCAGCAGGAAGCCGCTTGCTCCGATGGTTTCCCAATACATCCGTTACATACATTAAGCCAAAACCAACGACGAAATAACAAAGCGTTCCGATTGTAATATCAACGAAAACCTTCATGATGGTGTTCACATTATTCTTCATACGAACGAGCCCTGCCTCCAATAAGGCAAAACCACCCTTCATTCCTTTTAATCAAACGTTTGATTAATGGAAAGAAGATATTAAAAATACCTAGAGAAATTTGGAAGGTATATTTAATCATTTTTTCCTTACTCTAAAAAGGCAGTTAAAAAACAAGGAGGTAACACCATGACAGTAATTAGTGATGTTAAGACGACTTTAGCTGGACTAAAAAGTGCTCAAGCAAGCTTCGAGACCTTTTCCCTTTCAACAGACAACGAGCAAGCAAAACAACTTTATCAACAAGCTGCTCAACAAACACAATCGATTGTTGACAGCGTTTCTCCTCGTATTGATCAGATTGAGCAAGAAGAACCACAATATAAGCAATAGGAAATCAATAAAAAAAGGTTGGTTGAGGCAACCAACCTTTTTTTATATCTTTAATCCATCTATAAGGAGACGATACCTTGCCATACAAGCTAAACTGTTTCATCCCTTTTTTTTCCATTATAATCGTTTTGCTTATGACAGGATGTTCGGCAAATTCCAGTCAAACAGATAGTAATAAGGACCGGGACTTGAATATATCCAAAGTACATACCAGCAATCCAATTGACCAAACGGCGGCCAATCAAGCTAAAGATAAGCTAATGAATCAGGACGAAGTCGCGGATGTGAAAGCCGTGAATTCCAATAAGGAACTGCTAGTGGCCATTAAAGTGGAAAACTTCGATCGACTACGCTTAAAAAAGATTGAAAAAAAATCGCAAACAGAACTGGAAGACATGTTTCCTGATTATAAAATCCTGGTCTCGACAGATCAAAAGATGTTTATAGAACTGGAGCAGCTGGAGCAGGAACTTGAGAAGGACCATACTAAGATGGACTCCTTAAATAGGGATTTCAAAAGGATAAAAGCCTTATTGAATGAAAAAACGTAACAAATGAAAGAAGTGATACGAAGATGGCAAATAATAAAAAGAAAAAACTGACGCCTGTCCAACAGGAATATCAGCAACTTCAAAACCAACTGGAAACCAAAAGGCCAATACTGCTGAATTGCGTAAAAGCGTTTATGACCGGCGGTATAATTTGCCTAATCGGACAGGTCATTTCGAACTTCTATATCCATTACTTTGACTTCACGGACCAGACTGCTGGAAACCCAACTGCAGGCACATTAATTTTCGTCGCCATGCTACTCACCGGATTTGGGGTGTATGACAGAATCGCCCAATTTGGCGGTGCTGGTTCTGCTGTGCCGCTTACGGGATTCGGGAATGCCATTATATCGGCGGCTATTGAACACCGGACGGAAGGTTTTGTTTTAGGAGTTGGCGGCAATATGTTCAAATTGGCTGGATCCGTTATCTTATTCGGTGTATTTTCCGCTTTTATCGTAGCAATGATAAAAACAATACTCATACAATGGGGTGGTTTATAATGCTTACGGGGCATCGCACATGGGTGTTTGATCAAAAGCCTGTCATCATCTCCACCGGAACCGTTGGTGGTCCATTTGAAGCAAACGGTTTGCTTGCTGATGATTTCGATCTACTTCATTCCGATTTATGGCTAAATCAAGATTCCTATGAAAAGGCTCACAAAGTCCTCATAGAAGAAGCGAGTACAAAAGCAATCGAAAAGGCGGGTCTTCAGAAGGAACAAATCCAATTTTTCCTCGGAGGCGACCTTATCAATCAAATAACCCCTACAAGTTTTGCCTGTCGAACATTGGGAACACCTTATCTCGGCTTATTCGGAGCTTGCTCAACCTCTATGGAAGGACTGGCTCTCGGAGCATACCTTGTCAATACCAAAGGGGCAGATTACTTACTGACAGGAGCATCAAGTCATAACACCGCAGTTGAAAAGCAATTTCGCTACCCAACTGAATACGGTGGGCAAAAACCTCCAACAGCCCAATGGACCGTTACGGGTGCAGGCGTGGCATTATTAAGCAGTGCCGGGGAAGGCCCAAGAGTCACTTCAGCTACGATAGGCCGTGTCATCGACATGAGATTGACTGATCCTTTCAATATGGGAGGTGCCATGGCCCCGGCCGCTGTGGATACGATTGAAGCCCATTTAAGAGAACGGAACCTAGCCCCATCTTATTATGATTTAATAGTGACCGGGGATTTAGGAAAGGTTGGACATGAAGTTTCATTAGAATTATTTAAAAAACATGGGACTCCCATTAAGGAAGAGCAATATAAAGATTGCGGTTTAATGATTTACAAGGATGGTCAACCAGTCCTATCTGGGGCAAGCGGACCTGGATGTTCCGCAACCGTTGTTTATGGTCATTTATTAAATCGCATGAAAAAGGGTGAAATAAAACGAATGCTCGTCGTGGCTACCGGTGCCTTGTTATCTCCCCTTTCCTTTCAACAAAAGGAGACGATTCCATGCATTGCCCATGCCGTATCAATTGAATGTGGCGGTGAACCACGATTATGATTTACTTTTGGGCTTTTGTCGTCGGGGGCGCCATTTGTGTAATCGGGCAGATAATGTTTGATGTATTTAAACTCACGCCTGCCCATACTTTATGTACTTTCGTTGTTACGGGAGCGATTTTGGATGGTTTTGGATTATATGAACCTTTCATTGATTTTGCGGGTGCAGGAGCGACAGTACCCATTACCAGTTTTGGAAATTCCCTTGTACACGGAGCGTTAGCCGAAGCGGAAAAACACGGCTTGATCGGTGTTGTTACTGGCATGTTCGAAGTAACCAGTGCCGGGATATCAGCTGCCATCATTTTTGGTATGATCGGAGCCATTATTTTTAGACCTAAAGGATAAGGAGGATGCTCCATGACGATAGCTTCTGATGTAAAACAATGTGTCTCTAGCCTTAAAGGAGTTGAGGCAGGCTTATCCAGCCTTGCACTCCGGACTCAAGATGATGAATCTAAACGCACCTTGCATGAAACGATGCTGGTGGTGAACGAAATAATGAAGGATGTACAAAAGCGAGTAGGTGAGTTAGAACGGGAAGAACCACAATATAAGGGGTTTTAAATACCTATGAATTGCAGGGGGTGCTAAGTAATGCCTGAATGGTTAGAAATCGTTTTACGGTCAGTATTTTTCTTAATTGTTCTTTTTTTAATCACAAAATGGTTAGGTAAAAAACAAATATCTCAGCTTTCCTTTTTTGAATACGTCACTGGCATAACCATCGGGAATGTTGGCGCAGAGTTAGCCACAAAGGTTGAAGGAAATATTGTTCATGGTGTACTTTCCATTCTCGTTTTTGCATTTGCTCCTTTCATTGCAGGATTACTTTCCATGAAAAGCAAAATTGTTCGTGATTTAGTCGAAGGAAAAGCAACAATTTTTATTAAAGATGGAAAAGTCATGGAGGCCAATTTAAAAAAGGAAAAGTATACAACCGATGAATTATTGTGGTTACTCCGAAGTAAGGATGTCTTTGATATATCAACAGTCGAGTTTGCCTTATTAGAGGCTAACGGTGATTTTTCCGTACTGTTAAAGAAAGAAGACCAACCTCTAACAGCAAAAGATTTAAAAATGACAGTTGCTGCAGTCAAGGAGGCTCAAACTGTCATTATGGATGGAGAAATTCTTGATGAACCACTTTCCACGATTGGCCTAAACCGAAATTGGCTGAAAACCGAATTGGATAAGCTAGGCGTAACCATCGAGAATGTTTTTCTTGGACAAGCAAACTCTAATGGAGAATTAAACGTGGACCTTTTTGATGATAAAATTAAAGTGCCATCTCCTCAAGAAAAACCTTTAATGCTCGCAACTTTGAAAAAATGCCAAGCGGACTTAGAATTATTTGCCCTTGGAACTGAATCAAATGAAGCTAAAGAGATGTATAACAAAAATAGCGAAAAACTGCAAAATGCAATAAATAACGTAGCCCATATCTTAAGAAACTGATTATCGTATTGATTTCCTCACTTTCATAAGAGAAGTGATTAGCCCAATGGTGAAGATCGTAACACATGAAAAAAGGAAAATTTCTATACCTAAGGTGAAGGCGGCAGCGGAAATGATTAATGTATCTATGAGGATAATGGCCAAAGCAATGTCTATAGAGGTAGATTTGGAAATGAATTTGGCTAACATATCCGTTCCTCCGCTGCTTGTCTCATATCGAAGCATGAGCCCTATGGCCACCCCAATGATGGCACCGCCAATCAAAGAGCTAGCTAGTATCGAAATGGAAAAGACCTTTTTCAGTGGATTTAGCCAATCCATAAAAAGGGACGTCAATAATAAACCGTGAATGCTGCTGTAGAAAAAGGGCCGTTCATAATACCAGGCATATAAAAATAGGGGAATGCTAAGGATCAACATCGATACCCCCGTTTGAAACCCGAAGAAATAATGAAGGATGAGTGCAATTCCAATAACGCCGCCATCTATTAAATGATGGGGAATTAAAAAACCATTGATTCCAATACCCACCAAAAAGCTTCCAACACTTACAGCCACCGCTTTTTGAAAATTAATAAAATCACCTGCCTCCCTTTTGATATTCCTAATATATGTCCAAGATAGAGAGTCAAGAATATACATGTAAAAAAAATCCACATTGAAAAAGAGCCCGGTCATGAATGACCGGACTCTTTCTCATTATTTCAACTCTAATAACACTACATTTTCAACGTGTGTCGTCATTGGGAACATATCAACAGGTTGGATATCGATTGCTTTATATCCGCCTTCTTCCAAGATATGAAGATCACGCGCCAGAGTGCCTGGGTTGCATGACACGTATACGACTTTATTCGGTTTCATCTCGATGATCGTATTTAGAAGGGATTCTTCACAACCTTTGCGAGGAGGATCCACTACGATGACATCAGCAGTGTTGCCCTTTTGATACCATTCAGCAATAACGTTGCCTGCATCGCCAACAATGAATTCGGCATTGGAGATTTCATTCAATTCAGCGTTGCGGCGTGCGTCTTCTATCGCTTCTTCCACTACTTCGACACCGATTACTTTTTTCGCTTTTTTAGCTAAGAATAAAGAAATGGTTCCTATGCCGCAATAGGCATCTATCACTGTCTCTTCACCTGTTAGCCCTGCATAGTCAAGGGCTTTATCATAAAGGACTTTCGTTTGATCTGGATTGATCTGGTAGAAAGATTTTGCTGAAATCGCAAATTTAACATCACCGATCATATCATGGATCACTTCGTCGCCCCACAGTAAAGTCATTTTATCGCCTAAGATAACATTCGTTTTCTTAGAATTTACGTTTTGAACGATGGATTTCACTTGTGGTAGACGTTCAACAACTTCCTTCACGATGGTTTCGATGAAAGGGATACTATTTGTTCTTGTAACAAGAACAATCATCAATTCACCTGTTTGCTTGCCATAACGGGCCACGATGTGCCGCAATACACCTTTATGTGCCTCCTCATTATAAGCAGGGATACCAAGTTTACTGAAAATCTCTTTAACAACTTGAACGGCTTCACTGATCGCTTTATTTTGGATAATGCTTTCTTTCGTTTCAACAATTTCATGTGTCCGCGGTTTGAAGAATCCAGCTATTAGCTTGCCATCCTTTTCACCAACAGGCACTTGCGCTTTATTGCGATAATGAGTTGGATTCTCCATCCCGATGATCGGGTGAACCTTCACATCCTCAAGTTTCCCGATGCGCGTCATCACTTCACGTACTTGCTTTTCCTTGAATTCCAACTGTCCTTCATAGCTCATATGCTGCAGCTGACAACCACCGTATTTATGGAAGTCCTCAGTCGTGACCTCAACTCGGTATGGACTATTTTCTATAATCTCCATCAAGCGTCCGAAGCCATAACCTTTATTAGCCTTCATTACTTTAATCTTTGCCTTTTCACCAGGAAGGGCGTTCTGAACAAAGATCGGATAGCCATCGACTTTAGCAACTCCAGCTCCTTCGTGTGTTAAATCTTCAAATAAAACCTCTATAATATCGTTTTTAGCAACAGGTGCTGTTTTTTTCATATCATCTTCTCTTTTCTTTTTTATGCTAGCCTGTATTTTACCACAATCGAGGCCTTGCCACAAAACCACTCACCAAATTACCTTAGTTTTCATAAAAATATAGGGGAAGGAATTACGTTTTTTCATAATTCCATGTATAAAAGTTCAACAAAAAAAGAAAAATAAGGAAAAATAAACGAGGTGAGGAAATGGGTTTATTTAACTCTATATCAGCCTGGAACGCTACAAGGCTAGAAAAACATCGAGCAAGTATGGAGGAAAAAGGCCTCTGTCCGGATTGTTACGGACGAGGATACAGCTCCTTCGTACCGACGGAATATCATTTTTCCGATATACACGACTGTCCCGGCTGTAATGGTACCGGAGTTTACGCCGATTGGGCCGCCATGAATGGTCAGCAAATGTAGTTACAACAAGAGCCAAGTTCAATAACCAACGAAAAAGGACCCCCTGTTAAACAGGAGGTTCTTCTATTTCCTTTACCATATAGCCAAATTCATGGCCGCTAATCGTAATGGTTTTGATTTCTTTATATCCTAATCTGCTATAGAGACGATTCGCCCCTTCATTTTCATTTTCAACAACTAAAGAAACCCTTGGATACCCCTTCTGTTTAGCGTACCCCTCAACATATTGAATCAGTGCACTACCAATCCCTTTTCCTTGAAAATTCGGGTCAACGGATACTGTATCCAAATAAAAGTCTTTCATTTCCGCTTCCTTATCAAGCGTAACGCTTGGATCTTTCATTTTCATCCTTAATCGTTTCACTATCGGTTCATCCAAGCTTTCGGCATCTTTGCCATGGTAGGCAATGATCAATCCCGATACTTGTCCATCATGTTCACTGACGAACGTATTTTCATAGCTGATCCGATTTCCACTTTTCCTGAACAACTCAGCAAGAACGTAAAGTATTCTTTCTTCTTCCGTTTCACCTGTCAATACCTCTGCAATTTCCTTAATCGCTAACCGGGTCAATATTGCTGCCTTGTCCGCATCTTCCGGTGTCGCTTTCCTAATATACATGTTCACACATACTCCTTGCTTAATTAAAGTTGAAAAGGCCACCAGATTCAGTGGCCGTTTCACCCTATTTATTTGCCGGATCGTCCGGCAGTATTCCTTGTGGGATGAATACATCAAAATGGCGGTACTGATTTACGAATTCAGCTGGGGCCATCCCGCCAAATTCCCCATCCAAATTAAGCATCATGTCCTTTTTGGCCTGTACTTTAATTCGATTGGCTTTTTCATAAATGACGTTTTTATCATGGATATGTTCACCGCGCATTGCCAATGTTGCGACACGCACAATATCAGCGAGGTTGGCCTTTTTTAAAATGAGCAACGTGAACATACCATCATTCAGAGAGGCGTCAGGAGCCAGTTTCTCGAAGCCGCCGACCGAATTCGTGTTAGCCACCAAGAAAAGCATGATCTCTCCCTCAAAAAGCTTTCCATCATATTCAATAGAAACTTCCGTCGGTTTAATTGAAGGAAGCATTTCAATTCCTTTAATATAGTAGGCTAGCTGCCCAAGCATGGTTTTCAGCTTGATCGGCACGTCGTAGGTCAATTCAGTCAATCGGCCCCCACCAGCAATATTGATGAAGTACCTGTCGTTCATTTTACCAATATCGATCGGCATCGTATGCCCTCCGGCAATAATTTCGGCTGCCCCTTCGATTGACTTTGGTAAATGCAGTGCCCGCGCGAAGTCATTTGTCGTTCCCGTCGGAATGATTCCTAGTTTCGGACGTTTCTCTGCAGTGGCCAGTCCATTAACAACCTCATAAATCGTTCCGTCGCCCCCTGCTGCAATGACAATATCATAGCCTCGTTCAATCGCAATTTTAGCCGCTTTCGTCGCATCCCCAGCACCGGTAGTCGCATGTGCAGAAGCTTCATAACCAGCTTCTTCAAGTTTTGCTAGCACACCTGGCAGGCTCTTCTTAATGGCTTCCCGGCCCGAAGTCGGGTTGTAAATCAACCTTGCTCTCTTCATTTCCCATCATCCTTATACATATTGATTCCATAATTTACATCTTAATCCTTCATTACATGAAAAGCAATATTCGAAAAAAAGAGGACCGTTTTTCGGTCCATATCTTTATATCCATTTTACTAGAAATCTTATCAGGGAAATTATAATGCTTTTTACAATTTTATTCTAGTAAATGATTTCAATCATTGATATTGAACATTCACGTTAAATGTATCGGTGACCGTCAAAGTATGCTTCCCTTCTCCAGTATTGAATATCCCATTCTTTTTTACAATGCCTTCTTCACCTGTTTCTTCTTCTTTCACTTCCGTCACCTTCCAGGTATCCTCAGGTCCTTCAAGTTCCTCAACCCCTCTTGCATCTATCTTGATATCACTATTGCCCTGTATGAATACGCTAAGATTCCCGCTATCCTTCACATTCCAATCATTCAAAAGCCTTCTAGGCTTCACGACAAGATTGGTACTTTGTCCATCTATCTCCGCTGCCAAGTCAGCAGGAATTATAATAGTGGCCTTAAGATTCATCGTACCATTGTCCAACAATCCATTTTTTTTCGGCAAATCCTTGAAGCTTATATAAAGCGTATCACCATTCCTCTCAATCATTAAATAGTCTTCAGCCTTCTTCAACAAAGAATCAGCATCTTCCATTACCCGCTCATCATAAGTTCCAAAAATGGAAACTTCCTCATCCGCACCACTTTCAATCGTCAATGGGTATGAGCCAGAATCCAGGACAACTCTCTCTATGTCTTTCCCGGCTTTTTCATTGAAACCAGGCAAATTGACCGTTTTTTCTTCACTATTCACGGCAGCCTTAACTTGATCCATCAATCCGCTTGATGTTAGCAGAATTAAAGCAATCCCCGTCGTTCCAAGCAGCCCCACAAAAAAAATGCTAAGAATATCATACTTTACAAAGGAACTTTCTTTTCTGGAAAAATAAATATAGAAGAGAATCTCCATACCCAAGATAATGAACAGCAACGGCCACCAAGATAGCAAAATCGTCGTCAAACTCATATCCGCAATTTGAGAAACCAGTAAAACCAAACCCAGACCAACCAGGGAGATTCCCATTGAAATCGTTCCGACTCTCCATGTTCTCATTTTGTCCCCTCCTTAACACTCCCTTTTTTACTTCCCGACAGCAATTTGATTCCCCCACCTATAAGAAGGATGCATACCAGTCCTTTTTGAAAATAATCTCTGAACCAATATTCCAAATTACTTCCAATCCATTCATCTAAATGAGGAGCAAGGGCCGGGACGATTATATTACTAGCAAAAAAATAGATTCCAATCCCCACCAATCCAAACCCTACCCATTTTTGGTGATTTACGATTCCCGAAATGATGGGCGTATCTTCAACAGGACCCTCCTCCATTTTCGAGGCTTTTTGCAATCCATCAAAAAAACTATAAAACCAGATGATCGGTATAAGGAAAAAGAAGAAACCTAAACGGAGTAAATCCAGTATGTAAATGGCGAATAAAAAACCGGCCATCAATTGAATCCCACGTTTTTGCAGCCCCAAATATAAGTGACCTGCACCAGGGAATATAGCGAATAAAGTCGCGACCGATTTACTCTTCTTCCCGGATTCCCGTCTCTCCTCGAAATCTTCCAAAACGGACCGATCAATAAGCTCCTCACCTCTTTGCTTTTTATTCAGCTGTTGAACCGAATCAAAAAAGCTGTAAATCCAGATAACAGGCAAAAGAGCCATGAATATTAACAAACCTTCCATTCGAGTCATCACACTGATGAATATCACCATAATGCCCAGGCCTAAAAAGCCGATTAGAAAAATGAGTCCCCGATTCATGAGGCCCAGTTGAAAATGCCCTAATCCTGGAACAAATGAAAGGATGATTACATAGAACCTTTCCGCTTCCGGATGATCTACCATTCCCTCTAAATCCGCTTCATTTTTGGGATTCCTTAGTGAGGTGACCACCAAATCAAATATACTGATGAAATAAAACACCATTCCAATAATGGATAAAGCCAAAAACGCATTCGCATGACTGATCACTGAAAGAAAAAGACCCCCAAGCCCCAATCCGGCCGTAGCCAGAAAATAAAATAAACCTTTATATTTCCTTCCTAGGTAAAAATGTCCGAAACCTGGCAGAAACGATAATAAAAAAGCGATTACTGGACTTTTATTCATTCCTAAACCCCTCCTTATTTTTCTTTTCAATAGAGTCCATCCAATTAAATGTTTTATCAATAATCCCATCTGTTAAGGACTGAGTTTCCTTTACACTTTTGGATTCCATAGAATCCACGTATTCTGCAAATGATTGAAATACTCCACCTGCCATTAATAGGATCGTAAACCCGGCCGCAATCAGGTAATGTCTTGTGATCGTCCGAAGTGATTTCCCTTTTCGGAGTTGCTTATCCTCTTCAACATACCCGCCTTTCAATTGGCTAATCGAGTCCATGACAGGACCGGCAATATCAAATCCTTCAATGTCCAGACTGGATTCTTCTTTTTCCATTGCCTCCATATAGGCGGACAAACACTTGTCACAGGAGTATAAATGATTTTCATATTCTATTTTTAAAGACTCTGGTATTTCATCTGCCAAATATGCAACCCATCCTATTTCAGGAACATGATTCATGAAAAATCCTCCTCTTTCCAATGTTTTCTCATCCAATTTCTTGCCCGATATAGCTTTACCTCCACAGATTTAACTTGAATCTGCTGTTCCTCCGCAATTTGCTTGAATGTCTTTTCCTTTATGTAATAGCCATATACAACGTCCCGATACCCCTCCGGAAGGTCATTCAGCTTCCGTAATACTTGCTTTCGCCTTTCATTCCGAAAAAATACTGCCTCGACATCATCAGTTAAGCCCAAATTAGCTTCCGATAAATGTTCCTCATGCGGTTCTTCCTTTTGACGTACCCTTTTTCGCTTTAGATCTATTGCATGATTGACCGCAATACGGGTAATCCAAGTTTTGAAACCTTGATTGTTATATTGAGGAAGAGAAGTATAGATTTTGATAAAGACTTCCTGGGTAACATCTTCTGCATCCTTTTGATTTCTTAAGACGGAATAGACGGTTCTATAAATCGTCTGTTTATACGTTTCAATCAACAATCGGAATGCATGATCATTCCCCGCCCTGACCTTCTCAACTAACTCATCCGTCACTTCTCTTCCTCCTTTCCTGTAAAGCATCCATGTAATAGACGACACAAAAAGGAGTTACCCCTACAGATAACTCCAAAAAAATCAAAAATTTTTTCCCCGCTTGAAATTCCGATTATTTTTCTCAATACGCTTTCCTTAATTACGAGAAAACCGTACCACTTTAAAAGTGATACGGTCAGTATTAACGTTTATTGATTTCTTCAACCAAAATTTTATTAACAAGCTGTGGATTAGCTTGCCCTTTTGTCGCTTTCATAATTTGGCCGACAAGGAAGCCTATTGCTTTTTGTTTACCAGCTTTAAAATCTTCAATTGATTGCGGGTTATTATTCAACGCTTCTTCAACAGCCGTACGCAACGCGCCTTCATCGGAAATTTGGACTAGTCCCTTCTCCTTGACGATTGTTTCAGCGTCCCCACCGTTTTCAATCAATTCTTTGAAAACTTTTTTAGCGATTTTAGAAGAAATCGTATCATCTTCAATCAGCTTAATCATTCCTGCCAACGATTCAGCAGTCAATTTGACATCATGCAGCTCTTTTCCTTCTGCATTCAAGAAAGCAGAAACCTCACCCATGATCCAATTTGATGCTAGTTTTGCATCCGCGCCTGAAGTGACTGTCGCTTCAAAGAAATCAGCACTTTCTTTCGTTACCGTTAAAACGGCTGCATCATATTCCGGTAAGCCAAATTCCTCGACATAACGTTTTTTCCGTGCATCCGGAAGTTCTGGAATCTCAGCAGCAATGCGTGCTTTCCATTCTTCATCGATATGGATTGTCAATAAGTCTGGCTCCGGGAAGTAACGGTAATCATCGGAACCTTCCTTAATTCGCATTAGTACCGTTCTGCCTGTAGCATCGTCAAACCGGCGGGTTTCCTGTTCGATTATCCCGCCTTCATTCAAGATTTCCGCTTGTCGGATCTCTTCATGCTCCAATCCTTTGCGAACGAAGTTGAATGAGTTCAAGTTTTTCAATTCGGTTTTCGTTCCGAATTCTTTTTGCCCGACAGGTTTCAAGGAAATATTAGCATCACAGCGAAGTGAGCCTTCTTCCATTTTACAATCGGAAACGCCTGTGTATTGAATGATGGATTTCAACTTTTCCAAATAAGCATATGCTTCTTCAGGGGAAGTGATATCCGGTTCGGATACGATTTCAACAAGAGGGGTACCTTGGCGGTTATAATCACAAAGTGAATAGTTCCCTTTATGTGTCAGCTTTCCAGCATCCTCTTCCATATGAATGCGGGTAATACCGATTTTCTTTTTCTTGCCATTGACTTCAATTTCAATCCAACCATGCTCACCGATCGGTTGATCGAACTGTGAAATTTGGTATGCTTTAGGATTGTCCGGGTAAAAATAGTTTTTCCGGTCGAATTTCGTAATTTCCGCCACTTCGCAATTCAGAGCAATTGCAGCCTTCATTGCAAAATCAACAGCCTTTTTATTGACGACAGGCAATACGCCTGGGTAGCCTAGGTCAATTACAGTCGTGTTACTATTTGGAGCGGCACCAAAATGATTCGGGCTCGCTGAGAAAATTTTAGAATCCGTTTTTAATTCTACGTGTACTTCTAGACCAATTACCGTTTCAAAGTCCATTTTTTTCACCCCTTACAGCTTAGGAAATTGTTTATGAAAATCTGTTGCTTGCTCAAATGCGTGAGCCGCGCGGTAAATCGTACTTTCATCAAAATGCTTTCCAATCATTTGCAGTCCAAGCGGAAGCCCATTCGCTGCGAATCCACATGGCACTGATATACCCGGTACACCAGCAAGATTGACTGGAATCGTTAGGATATCATTCGCATACATCGTTAATGGGTCGTCGACCTTTTCACCAATTTTAAATGCAGGCGTAGGTGTCGTCGGCCCAACGATGACATCATATTTTTCAAAGACATCTTCAAAGTCTTTTTTGATTAAAGTACGTACTTTTTGAGCCTTTTTATAATATGCATCATAATAACCGGAACTTAAGGAGAAAGTTCCAAGCATGATACGGCGTTTCACTTCGTCACCGAATCCTTCTGCACGAGTTTGCTTATACATTTCTATAAGAGTTTCTGCATTATCTGTACGATGGCCGTAACGCACTCCGTCAAAACGGGATAGGTTAGCTGAAGCTTCCGATGAAGAAAGCAAATAATATGCAGCTAAGGCATATTTGGAATGTGGCAAGGAAACCTCTTCCCATTCAGCACCAAGTCCTTCTAATACTTTTAATGCTTCAAGTACGGAATTACGTGCTTCTTCTCCAACGCCTTCACCAAGATATTCTTTAGGCACCGCTATTTTCAATCCTCTTACATCGCCTGTTAATGAATTCACAAAATTCGGTACGTCAATATTAGCAGAGGTTGAATCCATTGGATCTACACCTGAAATCGCTTCAAGCAAATAGGCATTATCTTCGACCGTTCTTGTAACCGGACCAATTTGGTCAAGAGAGGACGCAAAAGCTACAAGTCCGAATCGGGAAACCCGTCCATATGTAGGTTTTAAGCCGACAACTCCACAATATGCCGCTGGTTGGCGGATTGATCCACCCGTATCTGAACCTAAAGAGAATAGGACTTCACCGGAAGCGACAGAGGCAGCTGAACCACCTGAAGAACCGCCTGGTACATATTCCGTATTCCAGGGATTGCGTGTCGCCTGAAATGCGGAGTTCTCATTAGAAGAACCCATTGCAAATTCATCCATATTCAATTTCCCGATTGTAACCGTTTCTGCCTGCTGCAACTTTTGAACGGCGGTTGCATCATAAATCGGATCAAAGTTCTCCAAGATTTTACTCGCGCAAGTCGTCCGTAAATTTTTAGTGACAATATTATCTTTCACTCCGATTGGCATACCAAATAAAGCGCCTTCGTTCTCACCTTTTACCAATTGTTCATCCAATCGTCTTGCTTGCTTGCGGGCGTTTTCTTCATCAAGTGTCAAAAATGCCTTTACCTTGTCCTCTACCTGTCCGATTCGCTCATACGATTCGTTAACAAGATCAGTGACACTGATCTCTTTCTTATGTAAGCGTTCATGAAGCTCAGAAACCTTTTGTTCGAACAACGACATCATTGTCCCTCCTTATTCAATTATAGATGGTACACGGATATATCCTTCTTTGCTATCCGGTGCATTTTTAACTACTTCTTCTACTGGCAATCCTGGTTTTGCGACATCTTCGCGCATTACATTTTTCATATCCAAAACGTGAGAAGTCGGGTTTACTTGATCCGTATCAAGCTCATTCAACTGCTCAGCAAATGAAATCATTTGGTCAAGCTGATGTTGAAACTGTTGTGCTTCCTCTTCCGTAATTGCCAAACGAGCCAAATGGGCAACGTGTTTAACTTGTTCCATAGAAATACGTGACATTCTCTTCACCTCCGAAAAAATATCCAAATCGACTGAATTTCGTCGCTTTTCTCCATAAAATCATCGTTTAAATCATATCAAACTATTACACAGTAAAGCAACAAGAGATACAATGTCGAAATTCAATTATTTCACAAGGAAAAAGGGATATTTTCCGGGAAATATGGGAAAGTTGCCGGAATTTCCGGGGAAATGACAAGAAAACCTTTAAAATCCGACAAATGTTCTCCTTTTTTCAAGTATTCGCTTCCTTAAATGGAAGGGTTTACTTTCTATTATTCTGTTCCTTGCTAAAGGTTATTTAGAAATTCACCTCCCTGAATTAAATAAAAGAGTGGATTTCAGAAATTGCCGCAAAAAAAAGATGAAGCCGTTAAGCTTCATCTTTTTTCATTCATATATATGAACGGTTGGTTCGTCCTGATTTGCTTCACGGACAATGAGCGCTTCAGGTCCATTTACGGAGGTAATGGATACTTGTACGGCGATATATTTAGGGAAACGTTCCATTACAAGCCCAGCAACATATTGGGTAAAACCAATCGCTTCCGAGTTCCCATAAAATTGAATAGGGATATCGATGTTCAGACTTTGTAATTGATCATCCATATAGAACGCCCTGCCGATGACTCCGTTAAAGTTAGGGAAATATTCTTCGACATCTTCTTTAAAGTTCGTGAAAGAATTGACGTCATCACGATGTTTTTTTTCAGCACTAGCAGAAGGAAATAGGAAATACTCTTCATTCAAGTTCGTCCATTTCCCAATATTGTCAGAGTTCTTATCGATATTGGTATAGGAAATGAAATTCCCAGGGACTACTGAAGACTTTTCATTTTGCTCGAATAAGGCAATCGTAATCGGGACATTTTTCAGCTTGTCCATTTTACGCAACCTTTTTAAGACTTCTGCAGCAATTTTCTCCCCTTCTTGCTTTAGCTTTTTACTATCAATTTTCTGTTCATAGGTGGCACCGAATGCCTCTTTTTGATAGTAATGCACTGAATTCAACGCGAGACCTATTACAACCCCGCCAAGGCTTACTGAATTATCTTTTGTTTTGACTAAGTAATTATGTTCTAGAATATGAGCAAGATAGATTGGATTTTCTTCATTTCGCTTATCAATGTCACCTTTACCTGGATCAACCGGATTCAAACCAAGGTTCTTTGAGGCAGCCTTATCCTTATCCTTTTCCTTTTCCTTTTCTTTCAACTGGCTATTGGTATATTTTCTGTTCAGCCAGGAAGATATCGTGGAACTATCAAGCATTTGTCCCTCTTGAAATAGGTAATCTTCCGGGTCGAATTGGGTTTGGGCCAGCCTCATCAATCCATTTTCGAATTCTTCAATATCATATCGGGTATTTAAATTAGATACGACCAAACCACGTGCTTTTGATGGTTCAAACGGTAGGATCGTTTGATAATATTCATCCGAAATTTTATACTTCGGAATAATTGCCGTCTCTTTTTTGTCTTTGGAGTCTTGAACTACCTCTTGCTTATCCTCAAAACTAGGCGCACATCCAGCAAGAAGCAGTATAAGAATCATCCCCCAAATAGAGTGTTTCCTCATAGCTACACCTCTTATTTTTTTAGTTCCTCAATCAGTCTCTCTTCATCCCATACCATGACTCCTAGGCTTTCCGCTTTTTCCAGTTTGGAACCGGCATCTTCGCCAGCTACGACCAAATCGGTTTTCTTGCTGACACTTCCAGCAACGTTAGCTCCTAGCGCCTCTAATTTTTCTTTTGCTTCATTACGTGTTAGCTGATGTAATTTACCCGTTAAAACGACTGTTTTACCGGCAAAAACGGAATCGATATCTTCAATAGGAACAGCTCTTGGCCCTTTAAAGGTAAGATTCACACCCGCTGCTTCCAACTCGTTCAATAGCGCATGGACCTCTTCCAATTCAAAATAAGCTACGATGGAATCGGCCATCTTATCCCCTATTTCATTAATGGATGTTAGTTCTTCACGACTCGCCTTGCTTAAGGCTTCCATCGTCACGAACTCCCGCGCAAGTGTCTTCGCCGCTTTCGAACCAACATGGCGAATGCCTAACCCGAATAGTAATTTTTCCAACGAATTGGTTTTCGAAGCTTCGATTGCTTGAAGGAGTTTATTGACGGATTTATCCCCCATCCGTTCCAATGCAATCAGTTGATCATATGTAAGCTTATAAATATCAGCCACATCTTGTATAAGTTCTTCTTTAAACAACAAGCTAATCACTTTTTCACCAAGACTGTCTATGTTCATTGCTGTCCGGGATACAAAGTGAATCAAGCCTTCCCGTATTTGTGCAGGACACTTCGGGTTGATGCATCGTAAAGCAACCTCCCCATCCAGCCGAACAAGTTCACTGCAGCATTCCGGGCACTCAGTCGGCATCTGAAACTCGACCTCTTCCCCTGTACGGCGTTCCGCCAGTACATTGACCACCTCTGGAATGATATCACCCGCTTTTTTCACGACCACTTGATCTCCGATTCTGATGTCCTTTTCACGGATTAAGTCTTCGTTATGAAGTGATGCTCGCTGCACAGTCGTACCCGCTACCCGAACGGGATCCAACACAGCTGTTGGGGTTAATACACCCGTACGTCCAACATTCAGCTCGATATCCCGTAGGGTTGTAATGACTTCTTCAGCTGGGAATTTATAAGCGATGGCCCAACGCGGACTTTTTGCAGTAAAACCTAATTCATCCTGCTGTTCAAGGGAATCCACCTTTACGACAATTCCATCAATATCATAGGCTAAGTTTGGACGTTGTTCTGTCCATTCTACTATATAGGCTAGTACTTCCTCTATATTCAAGCATGTTTTTCTTTTCTGATTCGTCTTAAACCCCAATCGATCCAACAAATCCAGACCTTCACTGTGGGAACGGACCCCTGTTTCTCCTAAATCGGCAATCGCATAAAGGAAAATATCCAAGTTCCGTTTCGCAGCAAGTTTTGGGTCAAGCTGCCTTAACGAGCCAGCAGCTGCATTCCGCGGGTTTGCAAATGGTTCCTCACCACGTTCTTCCTTTGCCTTATTTAAAGATTCAAATGATTTTTTTGGCATGAATGCCTCACCGCGCACTTCTATGGCAACCGGCTCACGCACCTTCAATGGAATCGACTTGATTGTTTTCAGGTTTGCTGTAATATCTTCACCGATCGTTCCATCTCCACGTGTTGCCCCTCTTACGAAATATCCATTCTCATATTGAAGAGTGACGGCAAGTCCATCAATTTTCAATTCACATACATAGGAAAAATCGTCACCTACAGATTGTCTGACCTTTCTGTCGAAATCCCGTAAGTCACTTTCATTGAATGCATTGCCTAAACTAAGCATCGGTGTGGTATGCTCCACTTTTTCAAACATATCCAAAATGGCGCCACCGACCCGTTGTGTCGGAGAATCAGGCGTTTGCAGCTCCGGGAATTTCTCCTCATACTCAATAAGCTCACGGAGTATCCGATCATATTCAGCATCAGGTACCGATGGCTGGTCCATCACATAATATTCGTAGCTATATTGGTTCAATAACGTTTGCAGTTCTAGAACTTTCTTCTCTGCAGCTTGTAAGTCCATACGTTCAATCCTTTCTAAAGAAGACTCCACCGCACTTCTTATAGAAGAGCGGTGTCTAAAGTCAGATATCCCTATTCTTTACCAGTAGATGCATATTAATAGGTTAAGCTTTTTCAACTGGTGCAAATTTCGCCAGTAGGCGCTTGATACCGATTGGACTTGGGAATGCAATATCCAGTTCCTTCCCTTCGCCTTCCCCTTTTACGCTCACCACGGTTCCTATACCCCATTTTTTATGGGATGCACGGTCACCGACAGCCCAGCCAATCTCTTCACCACCGGTTGCGGATGGTGCAGAAACGGCTCTTCCAAAGGCAGGAACTTTTCTTGTGGAAGCTGTTGAAGGAGATCCAGTTCTCGAAGAACTAAAAGGTGTTTGCCTAGCTCTAGGAGCCGGTTTCGGTTTAAGATCTTCAAGGAGTTCCTCTGGTATTTCACTGATGAAACGTGAAACTGGATTCATACTTGTCCGTCCATACAATGTCCGCATTTGGGCATTGCTTATGAATAGCTCATTTTCAGCCCTTGTAATTCCCACATAGGCCAGACGGCGTTCTTCTTCCATCTCCTCTTCATCCATGAGCGAGCGGCTGTGAGGGAAAACTCCTTCTTCAAGGCCCAATAAAAAGACCACCGGATATTCAAGTCCCTTTGCTGAATGCAGAGTCATCAACGTTACCGTATTTGTAGCTTCTTCGGAATTCTCATCAAGTTGGTCTATATCGGCAACCAACGCCAGGTCAGTCAAAAAGCCCACCAATGATTTGTCCTCGCTGTTATCTTCGAATGCTTTCGTAACAGATAAAAACTCATCTATATTTTCAAGCCGGCTTTGTGATTCAATCGTTTTTTCTGCCTGCAGCATCTCACGATAACCGGTTTTCTTAATGACTTCCTCTACCAGTTCCGTTACGGATAAGTACTCCTGTTGATTTGTATAGTTAGTGATCAGCGTATGGAATTCCCTAGCTGCTTTGGTAGCCTTCCCGCTTATTCCTACCATTTCCACAGATTCAAGTGCTTTATAAATGGAAACATCATACTGATCTGCATAATCTGCCACTTTGTCCATTGAAGTTGCACCAATTCCGCGTTTTGGTACATTGATTACACGGCGGAGACTGATGTCATCGTCAGGATTTGCAATAAGGCGAAGATAGGCAAGCAAGTCCTTAATCTCTTTACGGTCATAGAACTTAGTGCCCCCGACTATTGCATAGTTTATATTGGATTTAAGCAGAACTTCCTCCATGACACGTGATTGTGCATTTGTTCTGTAAAGGATTGCTATATCGGAATACTTCCTACTGCCGCCCTGAACTAACTCATTTATCTTTCCGGCTACAAATTGCGCTTCCCCTTGTTCATTGTCTGCACGGTAATAGAATAACTTATTACCATCTGCATTCTCGGTCCAAAGATTTTTCGGCTTCCGGTTTTGATTGTTATCGATGACCTTATTCGCCGCTGCAAGAATCTTTTTCGTCGAGCGGTAATTCTGTTCAAGGAAAATCATGTTGGCATTCGGGTAATCCTTTTCAAATGAAAGGATATTCGCAATATCCGCACCGCGCCAGCGATAAATCGATTGATCAGAATCCCCGACAACGCAGAGATTACGGAAGCGTGAAGCAAGTAGTTTAACAAGCATATATTGAGCCCTGTTCGTATCTTGGTACTCATCAACATGAATGTATTGAAATTTGCGCTGATAGTATTCAAGGACTTCCGGTACCAGTTGGAACAATTGAATCGTCATCATGATCAAATCATCGAAATCGAGCGCTGAATTTTTCCTCAACCGTTTTTGGTATTCCGTATATACATCGGCAGTTACCTTAGTAAAGTAATCGGACGCCGTCTTTAGGTACTCTTCCGGCCCGACCAATTCATTTTTCGCTGAACTGATGCTACCCAAAATCGCACGGTAATCATATTTCTTTGTATCCATATTTCGATCTTTCATGATTTGCTTAATGACCGATTGTTGATCCGTCGTATCCAGTATCGAAAAGTTCCTATTAAAACCGATACGATCGATATCTCTTCGTAAAATGCGGACACACATCGAGTGGAAAGTTGAAATCCAGATATCTTCAGACGCACCGCCAAGTATGGCACGGATCCTCTCCTTCATTTCACGTGCAGCTTTGTTAGTGAACGTGATTGCAAGGATATTCCAAGGTGCTATTTCCTTCTCGACCATCAAGTAAGCTATTCGGTGAGTCAGCACACGCGTCTTTCCACTTCCTGCCCCAGCCATGATTAAAAGTGGGCCATCAGTTGACTTTACTGCTTTTTGTTGCTGTTCATTCAAACCTATTAGTAATTTTTCCGCTAAATATTGCATTATCACACCACCTATACGAACATTCGTTTCTGTTTTAGTATACTATATTTATTTCATGTTTTCATTTAACTGCCGTAACTGTTGCAAGTGCCGCTTTCAAATCTTCATAAATGACATTGCCAACAACGATGACATCCGCAAACTTAGACATCTCTTTGGCCTGTTCAACTGATTTTATCCCACCGCCATAGAATAGTACGGTATTCTCCAAGCTCTCTTTGGCTGCTTCCACCATCTGGACATTGCCATAGTCACCGCTGTATTCCAGATAAAAAATCGGCAGGTTGAACATCTTTTCTGCCATCATCGCGTAGGCTCCCACATCATCCATATCCAGTTGAGTATTGGCTTTCGTCAATTGTGCAGCCTTACACTCGGCATTCAGGATACAGTACCCTTCAACGAAAATTTCATCCCAATTCAAAAGGTATCCGTATTCTTTGACTGCTTGCTGATGCAGTTTCATCATCCAATCCGGGTTGGTGCTATTCAGGACACTTGGAATGAAATATAAATCAAACCCTGGCGTCACCGTTTCAACAGAAGAAATCTCCATTACACATGGGACGGTATATCGTCTGACCCGTGCCATTAAATGAAGCACATTCTCAAGCGTGACTCCATCCGTTCCCCCGACCATGATTGCATCCGTACCGGATTCACAGACTTTTTCAAGGGCCTCATCACTTATTTCTTTATTTGGATCGAGTTTGAAAACATGTTTCCACTCGCGAAAATCGTACATAATAATCCTCCATTCACACTTCCCATTACACCATTATAGCATTAAGATTTTTCATTAAAAAAGAGAAGTATCGATAAAATGTTTACCAAATGGAAACCTCTGAATCTAAAAACCAATATAACACGGATACGGCCGAAAGACAGCTGACAAAAGTAAGGCAAAACTCAAAATAAAAAGCCGGGAAATGAATTCCTCGGCTTTTTCTGAACCATATAAAAAATCGAATGATTAAGATTCAGTTGTTTCCTCAACGTTTTCTTTAATACGGTTAAGAGCCATTGTATAAGCGTCATTTCCATAATTCAAGCAGCGTTTGACCCTGGAAATCGTAGCAGTGCTTGCACCTGTTTCCGTTTCGATTTTATGATAGGTTTTACCTTCTTCAAGCATCCGGGCTACTTCGAGACGCTGTGCTAATGATGAAATTTCATTAACTGTACATAAATCATCAAAAAATCGATAACATTCGTCCAAATCACGCAAGGAAAGGATCGACTTAAACAGCTGATCCGTTTCTTTTCCTCTTAACTTATCAATTTGCATGTTACTCCCCCTCAATTTCATGGGTATCAAAATGAGACGTCTCCTACTAAACCAGGTTCATTCGGAATAATATTGATCCAAGTTTTCCCTGGAATCAACCCTACTTCGTTATCGTTTTTCACTGGTATAATCCGACCATCCTTATTAACCCATTCTACTTCATTCGCTTTTCCTTTTTGAAGTAAATAACCTTTTCCACCACTTTTCAAGTCAATTTTACGGCGACCTTTATCGTCGATCACTTGATGAGTGGCCTCAATGATCAATATATTATCCAGTAAAATAGGTTTATTCGATTTATGTTCGACTGTTTGCTCACCATTCGAATAACGTTTATATTTCTCTTCCGTGGCTTCGTATTCATACTTTACATCATACTCGTCTGATCCGTAGGATATCTCGGTTTTCAATGCCGGTTTCCCTTGAAGGCCAGCCGCCTCTTCTTTTGAAAGGAAAGTATAAGGTTCCGGTGCACCATTCATCTCATATCCTTTTTCCTTCGCGCCTTTTTGGATATCCTCAAAAGAGATGTAGGAATTGTGCGGTGCTTTTCTATCTGCAGAACGATGAAACAAAGTACCATCATAATATAATCCGTTCAAGTTATCAATATACCCTTTGTCCAGCATGGTTTTTGCCTCGGGGCTATTCCCATGACACACATAGATGCAATCCAGGCCTTTTGCCAATTCGATATAATAGTCCCTTGCACTCCGAATCGGACCGATTTGGCTTGGCGTTTCACTTTGGAAGATAGCTAAAAATCTGGTTATGTCACCTTCTGCGAGCATTTCGTAGACCATATCGGCTTCTGAGAGGCCCGATTGCGGGCGTGCTTTCGGATGATTATTAATCATCACTGCTACAGCCCTTTGCTCACTGCCTTCATGGGTGGCTATACCTGTAAGTGGAAACTCATTGGAAGGTTCATTTTTCACATCTCTATTTTTGATGACAGCCGGATCTTTTGGCTTACTGTCATCCGATGCAGGTTCCTCTTTCGCCGAACAGCCTGCCAGCAGTAAAATAGCAATAACAATGAAAAGAACTCTCTTTAAATTCATCTTTCCACTCCTCTGAATTTATTAGCCATTTCTTCTCTTATATTTTAACGCATTATAGTAGGAAAGAGTATAGTTTTATTCATAACATCATATACTCCTCGCTGGGTTAGCCTTATATATGGCAGATGGGTTGTCGAAAAGAATGAAAGGGTGTAAACAGGATCATCGAAGCGATATCCCCTCTCATGCAGCAAATGTTTCAATTCATTTTCTTCTTTTATCAATTCAGGAACCTCTTTGGTGGACATGACTCCCATTAGTTTAAGAGGAAGTTCATGGATCACCTTTCCTTGTTCCGTTAAAATGATTCCACCGCCAATTTCCTTCAGCCGGTTAAATGCCAAATGCATATCCTTTTTCCTTTTACCGATTAGTATGATATCACCGGTATTGGTATAAGAGCCAGCAAAGCCACACAATTTATCCGCAAACCCTTTTAATATTGTATTGATGCGCCATTTCCCTTCCCGATCAATAAGCATGAAAAAGCATTCATCATCCTCGAAGTTCAGCTCCTCATATCCTACATCATTGGAAAGAGAGTACGGTTTCGTAATTACATTATTGACCAATTCAATCCCAAACGGCATGGAAAATTCAAAATCTTCCTTTAAACTAAGATCCCAATCAAGATCAAGTGGTTTAAAATCAAAATTACTCCATTCGATTTCCTGTAAATCAGGAATGATTTCACCATCCCTTTTCACCCATTTCCCTTTTGCCATTACCGAAACCGGTGCGGGTTCCTTTACATCGGTCAGGAAGTTAATGTTCGCTACCCTTCCAGTGGCAATATTGCCATGAAGGTATTCAATATTATAATATCGTGCAATGTTGATAGTTGCCATATTGTAAGCATCGATGACCGGAACGCCATGCTCTATCGCTATTTTGATCAAACAGTCTATGAGACCACCCTCATAAAATGACGGCGGCGACCCATCTGTCGTATAAAAGAATTTGTCATAATGATCGATGCCCAGTTCATGGATTTCCTTTATCATCTTTGGAAGATCAGGCCGGATCGAAGAATGTCTTAGCGATACATAATATCCCTGCAGCAAGCGTGACATGACTTCATCGCCTGTCATTGCCTCATGATCACAATCGGCGCCGAACAGGGTCATTTTTGCTAAAGTCTTCTCTGAAGCACCTGGAAAGTGTCCTTCTATTTTCTTCCTCATTCGCTTGGCTTCCTGAATCCAGTGCAGCATCATGTCATCCCCATCGAGAAGCTTCGGCCATCCTGTTAGCTCCCCGCCCTGTAATACGGCATCATGCTCCAGCCAGGATTTAACTGCCCCATGGGAAAATACCGTATCTTCATCGATCAATTCCGTCTGTCCGTCAAAACGGCTCCACCAATACATTGTTACAGGAATCTTACGCAATTCTTTCAAAAGAGAAAACGCTTTCTTTTTATCCAACTGCAAAAGAAATGGCAAGTTATCATTGATCAATGTCGTTGTCCCAAAATGAGATGCATAACGTGAAAAAGAAAGGGGATTATATAATTGAGAAGGATGTGAATGCGGCTCAATATAACCCGGGACTAAATACTGGTTTGTGCAGTCAACCATTTCACAGCGGTCTATATTATCCGGAAGCTTATCGCCGACATATATGATGCGATCATCATATATCCATATATTCGCTTTCACCCATTTTCGTAAAGCCTGATTTAAATAAGTCGTATTTTTAAGCAGAATGTGTGGTGCCCTTTTGCCATCCAGCACATCTATATGTTCTCTTAGATGTTTATTTTTCCATCTATAGCGCTGTTCAAGCATAAACATTCCCCCATAATTTTATAGAAACAGATGTATGAAAAACCATTTTCAATCCAATTTTATTTCATAGTAACATACTTGCCTCATTAGAACAGTATTGTTATCCAGAATATTGTTAAATTTTTGTGAAAGGATGGACAAAATATGAAGTTTAAACAAAATATCAGTATAATAAATGCCTTAATGCGAATTACGTGTGGGTTTACCTTTCTAACATGGGCAATGGCTAAAATGGTAAAGAAACCCTGGAAAAACCAATCTTATATTATCGTGGTCATGCTTTCTGCAATGAAAATAGGCGAAGGCATTCTCCGCTATTGTCCTGTCGTCGATGCGATGGAAAACGGACAAAACTTTATGAAAAACGAATCAAAACAACAGGAAAACGAATCGAATCAACCTGATTCATATTAATTTTTTTCTAAAGAAGAAGCTGACTCCGCTTAGAGTCAGCTTCTTTATATTATGATGAAAAGTTGTATTTTATTGCACGGTAGCCAATATCCGTTCGCCAGAATAAGCCGCCTTTTTCAATATGCCCCAACTCTTTATATACTTCAGCCTTGGCTAAGGCCAAATCCTTCCCTTTTGCAGCAACCAGAAGTACACGTCCGCCATTCGAGATGAAATTCCCCTCATCACTTTTAGCCGTTCCAGCATGATAAACATGGGCATTCGGATCAATCTTTTCCAAGCCTTTAATGATTGAACCCTTCTTATAATCCCCTGGATATCCCTCAGCTGCCACGACCACTCCAAGAACAGCTTCTTCATGCCATTCAAGTTGTAAATCATCCCCAGAAAGAACCGCTTCAAGCGTATCTACGAAATCGGTTTTTAGGCGTGGTAAAACAACTTGCGTTTCCGGGTCGCCAAAACGTGCATTGAACTCAATGACTTTTATGCCTTTTTCGGTAGCGATCAACCCGGCATATAATATACCTGTAAAACGCCGATTTTCCGAAGTCATCGCATTAACTGTGGGCTGAAGAATTGTTTCGACTGCAGTCTGAATCATTTCATCGGAAATTTGCGGCACTGGTGAGTATGCACCCATTCCACCTGTGTTTGGACCCTGGTCTCCATCAAAAACCCGCTTGTGATCTTGAGCAATGACCATCGGATACACTTTTTCCCCATTCACGAATGCCATCAATGAGAATTCCTCGCCATCAAGAAATTCCTCAATAACGACTTTGGCAGAAGCTTCGCCGAACTTTGCTCCGACTAGCATATCATGGATGGCGTCTAACGCCTCTTCCATCGTCATTGCAACAACGACACCTTTTCCTGCAGCCAAGCCATCCGCTTTTATAACAATGGGGGCACCCATTTTTTCGATATATGCCTTAGCTGAACCATAATCAGAAAATGTTTCATATTCCGCTGTCGGAATGCTGTAGTTCTTCATTAAATCTTTAGCAAAGGATTTACTTCCCTCAATGACTGCAGCACGGCCATTAGGGCCAAATACCTTTAAGCCTGCATCCGTAAAGTCGTCAGCAAGTCCATTCAACAATGGCGTTTCGGGCCCAATCACCGTTAATGAAATTGCATTCTTCTTGGCGAAGGCAACTAATTCCCCATGATTGTTTTCTTCAATTGGAACAAGAGTCGCTACATCTGTCATACCTGGATTTCCAGGTGCTGCAAAAACGGTCCCAACCCGTTTACTTTCAAATAATTTGCGGGCTATGGCATGCTCCCTGCCGCCCCGGCCAATTACTAGTACATTCATTATCGCACCTCTATTTTTGATTAATGTTTAAAGTGACGAATTCCTGTAAATACCATTGCAATCCCATATTCATCAGCTTTCTTGATTGAATCTTGATCTTTTACAGATCCACCAGGCTGAATAATTGCCGTGACGCCCGCTTTTGCTGCCGCTTCTACAGTATCATCCATTGGGAAGAAAGCATCTGATGCCAATGCACTTCCTGTCGCTCTTTCCCCAGCTTGTTCCAGAGCGATTTTTGCAGCGCCCACACGGTTCATTTGACCTGCGCCAACACCTAAGGTCATTTGACCGTTACTAACCACTATTGCATTCGACTTTACATGCTTTACGATTTTCCAGCCAAGTTCCATGGCTTTCCACTCTTCAGGGGTAGGCTCACGTTTCGTTGCCACTTTTACCTCTGCATCCTTTAAGCTATGTGCATCCCGATCTTGAATAAGTAATCCGCCTTCAATGGAAGTCAATTTACGCTCAGGTTTTTTAGCCGCATCAAATTCGATCGTTAATAAACGAAGGTTTTTCTTGCTTGTTAATACTTCCACTGCTTCATCTGTAAACCCAGGAGCAATGATGATTTCAAGGAAAATTTCATGAAGCCTTTCCGCAGTCGCTTTATCAACTTCACGGTTCAAGGCAATGATTCCACCGAAAATGGAAGTGGCATCTGCCTCATAAGCTTTTTCATACGCTTCTAAAATGGTCGCTCCTACACCGACGCCGCAAGGATTCATATGTTTGACAGCAACAGCAGCCGGCTCATTGAATTCCTTAACGATTTGAAGTGCTGCATCAGCGTCATTAATGTTGTTGTATGAAAGTTCTTTTCCATGTAATTGCTTAGCTTCAGCAATTGAGAAAACGGAACCAAGCGGTTTTTTATAGAATGATGCTTTTTGATGTGGATTTTCCCCATAACGAAGGGACTGTTTCAATTCATAAGTAACAGTCAATGATTCAGGATTCTCTTCATCGGTAAGCTCAGTCATATACTCCGAAATAACAGCATCATATGCTGCTGTATGGCGGAAGACTTTTGCAGCCAGACGGCGATTCGTGGTTTTTGATACTCCGTCGTTTTGTTTCAACTCAGCCAATACGGTAGGATAATCATTGGAATCAACGATAACAGTCACATATTCGTGGTTTTTAGCAGAAGAACGAAGCATTGTCGGTCCACCGATATCGATGTTTTCAATAGCATCTTCCACAGTGACTTCCGGTTTGGAAATAGTCACTTGGAACGGATATAGGTTTACACAGACAAGTTGAATGGGTTCAATATTATGCTCTGCAAGCTGTGCTGCGTGATCCTTGTCATCATGTTTTGCCAACACTGCTCCATGGACATTCGGGTGAAGTGTTTTTACACGTCCATCCAAGATTTCCGGGAAACCGGTGACGTCACTGATTCCAATTACATTAACGCCATTATCCTGCAGCGTTTTTTTGGTACCGCCTGTAGAAATAATTTCAAAACCTGCCTCAATTAAACCTTGAGCAAATTCTACGATACCTGTTTTATCCGATACACTAATTAATGCACGTTTCTTCATGTTATGTTGGTCCCTCCATTAAGTAAGTTTCTTGTGGCATAGCTCCTGTAAAACTGACGGATACATGTCATGCTCCATTTCCTGAATCCTTTTTTGAAGAATGTCTTTCGTATCCCCCTCAAGAATTGGCACTGCTTTTTGGGCAATGATCGGTCCTGTATCCATTCCATCATCAACATAATGAACCGTTACCCCCGTTTCCTTCACTCCAGCGTCAAAAGCCTGGCCAATTGCATCCTTGCCTGGAAAACTAGGCAAGAGTGATGGGTGGATGTTCACAATTCTCTGTGTATACTTTTGTAATAATGTCGGACCAATCAAACGCATATAACCAGCCAGAATGATAAACTCTATCTCATATTGGCGAAGTTTCTCCAGGATTACCGATTCATACTCAGTCTTGTTCGAGTAATTCTTCGCTGAAAAGGAGAAAGAATCAATATTCTCAAGCTTAGCTCTCTTAAGCACATATGCGTCTTCACGATCGCAAACGACAAGACAGATTTCCGCCGCCAACTTTCCATGTTTTATTGCTTCAGTAATTGATTGGAAATTACTACCGTTACCTGATGCAAAGACAGCAAGGCGCTTCATTATTTGAACGACACTCCATTTCCATCCACAACCGTTCCAATAACTGATGCTTCTTCACCGCAAGACCGTAGGTGGGCTAGCACATCTGATGCCACTTCTTTTTTCACGACAGCCGTCATTCCAATACCCATATTGAAAATATTGAACATTTCCTCTTTTACAAGGTTCCCTTTTTCTTCAAGAAATGAGAATATAGTTGGAATTTCCCAGCTTCCAAGCTCGATTTCCACACCTAATCCTTCAGGTAAAATACGGGGAATATTTTCGATGAAACCGCCACCCGTAATATGGGCAAGGCCATTAACATCAAATTTTTCTATTGTCGATAAAATCGATTTTACATAGATTTTTGTCGGTTTTAGTAATTCCTCACCCAACTTGCAACCCAATTCCGGTACGAATTCATGAAGCCCCATACCTGAGTCTTCAAGAAGGATTTTACGAACAAGAGAATATCCATTACTGTGGATGCCGCTTGAAGCAAGTCCAATAACGACATCACCCGCCGAGATTGCCTCACCTGTAATTAGACGTGTTTTCTCAACTGCACCTACAGTAAAGCCTGCAACATCGTATTCTTCCGTTTCGTACATGCCCGGCATTTCCGCCGTTTCTCCTCCGATTAGAGCACACCCTGCCTGCTCACAGCCATCTGCAATCCCTTTGACAATCATTTCAATTCGTTCTGGATCTGCTTTACCGCAGGCAATATAATCTAAAAAGTATAAAGGTGCAGCACCTTGAACGACAACATCATTGACGCACATAGCTACACAATCCACTCCAATTGTATCGTGTTTATCCATCATGAACGCCAACAAAAGTTTCGTACCCACTCCATCCGTACCTGAAATGAGCACAGGTTCTTTAAGGTTCAGGGAAGATAAATCAAACATGCCTCCAAAACCGCCAAGACCATTCATTACTTCTGGACGAAATGTGCGCTTTACATGTTTTTTCATTCGATTTACCGCTTCATAACCAGCCTCAATATCCACACCAGCCTGTTTATATGCATTAGCCATTTGAAATCCTCCTCCGAAAATCAATCTTCATTGCCGACTTGATTAACATTTTGTTTTTTCTCGTTCATACTCAAAAATTTCAGTCGGATAATTTCCGGTGAAACAAGCTAGGCATGAACCGCGCGTTTCTCCAGGAAACGGTCGGCCAATTGCTTCAACCATACCTTCGACGCTTAAAAAAGTTAATGAATCAGCACCAATGATTTCCCTTATTTCCTCCACCGATTTAGAGCTCGCAATCAGTTCTTCCTTTTTAGACGTGTCTATTCCATAAAAACAAGGATTCTTAATCGGTGGCGAGCTGATTACAACATGCACTTCTTTGGCTCCTGCATCTTTTAACATGCGGACAATCCTTCTGCTCGTGGTCCCACGGACGATTGAATCATCAACCATTATGACCCGCTTACCTTCTACGACCCCTCTTACAGGTGAAAGTTTCATCTTCACGCCTTGTTCACGCAGACTCTGTGATGGCTGAATGAAAGTCCGTCCAACATAACGATTTTTTATTAAGCCCATTTCATAGGGAATGCCGGCCGCTTCAGCATAGCCTATTGCTGCAGAAATACTGGAATCGGGTACACCTGTAACTACATCCGCTTCTATTTTAGCTTCCAGTGCCATTTGCTTGCCAAGGTTTTTTCGTGCCGTATGAACATTGATCCCATCAATGTTGCTATCCGGACGAGAAAAATACACGTATTCCATCGTGCACATTGCCTGTTGACTGGAAAGCGAAAAGTACTCGGAAGTGATTCCCTCATCATTAATGATAACGAGTTCACCCGGTTCAATATCGCGGATGAATTCTGCACCTACAATATCAAGGGCACATGTTTCGGATGCAGCAAAATATGCATCGCCTATTTTCCCTAAGGAAAGTGGACGGAAGCCATGTGGATCTCTTGCCATGATCATTTGGTTTTCCGTCATGATGACAAAGGCATAAGCTCCCTTCAGCATGCTTAAACTATTCTTCACGGAATCCCTGACATCTGAGTAGCCGGACCGTTTAATCAAATGGGCCAGAACTTCCGTATCCGATGTCGTTTGAAAAATGCTTCCCTGTCCTTCAAGCTGTGCTTTTAACTGATGGGCATTGACGATGTTTCCATTATGAGCAAGTGCCAGCCCTCCTGTATGTGAATTGAACAGGAAAGGCTGTACATTTTGATACCCGCCGCCACCTGCCGTTGTATAACGGACATGGCCGAT
The DNA here is from genome assembly GCF_050274955.1 of Peribacillus sp. NPDC006672. NCBI lineage: Bacteria > Bacillati > Bacillota > Bacilli > Caryophanales > Bacillaceae > Peribacillus > Peribacillus sp. NPDC006672. The sequence goes on along the minus strand of NZ_JBNNOR010000025.1, from coordinate 8,302 downwards.
CGCAGCTTTTCCTGTACCAGAAAGTGCCTGCATTTTCTCAGCAGTGAATATCTCTGTGACAAGACCTTCACCCTTAGTGATGGACATCTGGTCACCGTCCGTCACGACGATGCCAGCTCCCTCTTGACCACGATGTTGTAAGCTATGCAAACCATAGTAAGCAAGCTGTGCTGCATCGGGATGTCCCCAGACTCCAACAACGCCACACTCTTCGTTTAGGCTTCTTATTTCAGCAAGCATGGTATAGCTCCCTTCCAAGCTGTTTGTAAAACTTCAACGTCCGCTTCCAATACTTTGCTATCACTGTCTGCCATCACGACTAATTTATTATCCTCTGTTACTGATCCTATGCATATTGCATCTTCAACAAGTGCTTCAAATGCCGTTTGGTTTTCAGGATTGATGGATAGTAAGAATCGTGATTGCGTTTCACTGAATAATTCTGATACCGGTTCGCCGGATATATTCACTTTTGCACCAAGTTTGCTAGTTCCGAATAAAGATTCAGCTAAAGCCACTGCCAAGCCGCCTTCCGAAAGATCATGGGCTGATGCGACAAGTCCTTTTTGGATTGCAGTGAGGATTTGCTGCTGACGCTTTTGTTCAACGCTCAAATCAAGTTCTGGTGCGCGTCCAAAGATTTTACCCTCAAGCATTTTTTGTAATTCACTGCCTCCAAATTCCACTTTTGCTTCGCCGACCACATAAATCAAATCGGATTCATTTTTAAACGATTGTGTAGTGATATGTTGAAGATCACTGACAAGACCAACCATCCCAACTACAGGTGTCGGATAAATCGCTTCACCATTCGTTTCATTGTAAAGCGAGACATTTCCACCAATTACAGGGGTACTTAAGCTTCTGCAAGCTTCACTCATCCCATCTGCCGCTTTTTCCAATTGCCAAAATATTTCAGGTTTTTCTGGATTTCCAAAATTCAGGCAATCCGTAATTGCTAAAGGTTCCGCACCCGAGCAAATAATGTTACGTGCTGCTTCAGCGACTGCGATTTTACCTCCCGTTTCTGGATCTAAATATATATAGCGGGAGTTACAATCCGTCGTCATGGCAAGGGCCTTATTTGTGCCCCGAACTCGTACTACCGCCGCATCCGATCCAGGTGAGACGACTGTATTCGTGCGGACCATGTAATCATATTGGTCATAAACCCATTCCTTACTCGAAATCGTCGGTTGCTTCAATAGTGATATCAGTGTTTCTTTATAATCTTCTATGACTGGCACTTCAGCCTTCATGCTTTGGAAATCACGGAAATATTGCGGTTCTGCAGATGGCTTATGATAAATCGGAGCTTCTTCAGCCAATGCATCAACTGGAACCTCTGCAACAATTTCACCTTGATGCGATAATGTTAGGTTTTTGTCATCCGTCACTTCACCGACGGAAACAGCCTCTAGGTCATATTTCGTAAACAAGTCAACGATTTCTTGTTCACGTCCTTTAGTGACTACAATCAGCATCCGCTCTTGTGATTCAGAAAGCATCATTTCATAAGCAGTCATTCCCGTTTCACGCTGCGGTATCAAATCAAGGTTCATTTTAATGCCTGAGCCCGCTTTACTTGCCATCTCGGCAGATGAACTAGTAAGTCCTGCCGCGCCCATATCCTGAATCCCAACAAGTGCATCATTTTGAATTAATTCTAGACATGCTTCTAAAAGCAGTTTCTCCATGAATGGATCTCCCACTTGGACGGCAGGTCGTTTTTCTTCTGATGACTCTGACAGCTCCTCGGATGCAAATGTTGCTCCATGGATACCATCGCGTCCTGTTTTGGCACCCACATACATGACTGTGTTTCCCACTCCATGCGCCTGGCCTTTTTTTATGTCCTTATGGTCGATCAAGCCGACACACATGGCATTGACCAGGGGGTTCCCTTCATAAGAAGGATCGAATTGAATTTCGCCTCCGACAGTCGGTATTCCGATACAATTGCCATACCCAGCAATCCCGGCAACCACTTCTTTAAATAAATATTTCACGCGATCATTGTCTAGCTCACCGAAGCGAAGCGAATTCAGCATCGCAATCGGACGCGCACCCATGGAGAAGACATCACGGATAATTCCGCCGACACCAGTAGCTGCACCTTGATAAGGTTCGATAGCAGATGGGTGGTTATGACTTTCTATTTTAAAAACGACAGCCTGGTCGTCACCGATATCAACGATACCAGCTCCTTCACCAGGTCCTTGAAGGACTTTCTCCCCAGTAATCGGGAATTTTCTTAAGATGGGTTTTGAATTTTTGTAGGAACAATGCTCTGACCACATAACGGAAAACAATCCAGTTTCCGTATAATTCGGCAGTCTGCCTAAGATTTTCTCCACCATGGCAAATTCTTTATCGGATAGTCCCATACTTGCGTACAATCGCTCCGATTTAATTTTTTCCGGACTTGGTTCAAGCTGTAATAACATGTGATTCCCTCCAGTTTTTCACGATGGATTGAAAAATCTTTAAGCCGTCTTTACTGCCAAGCAGTGAATCAACAGCACGTTCGGGATGAGGCATCATTCCGAGGACATTTCCTTGTTCATTTGTAATTCCCGCTATTTGTTCCAAGCTTCCGTTTGGATTTTCACCGTCATAAGTAAATAAAATGCGCTTATTTCGTTTTAATTCAGCCAATGTTTCATTATCACAGTAGTAATTCCCTTCACCATGGGCAACTGGGATCGTAATCGTTTCATTTAATTCATAGCCTGTCGTGAACATCGATTGGTTATTTTCAACCTTTAATCCTACATTGCGGCAAATGAACTTCAAGCCTTCATTACGACGCATCGCTCCAGGTAAAAGCCCTGCTTCAAGTAAAATCTGAAAACCATTGCAGACACCCAAAACAGGCTTTCCTGCTTGAGCCGCTTTTACGACTTCGCCCATTACATTCGAAAATCTAGCAATTGCTCCAGAGCGTAAATAGTCTCCATAAGAGAAACCTCCAGGAAGAAGAATTCCATCATACTGATCTAGATTGTCTGTGGAATGCCAAACATACTCCACTTCTTCCCCTAGTGCATCCTTTATCGCATGGTACATATCGACATCACAATTGGAACCAGGGAAAACTATGACAGCAAATTTCATTGGTTGATAACCTCCTCAACATCATAACGGTAAGCTTCAATTACCGTGTTGGCCAATAGTTTTTCACACATTTCCTTCACAAGTTGATCTAAATCACGATCCGTATCCTCAATTGTAAGTTCAATGTATTTCCCCACTCGAACATCACTTACCTCGTTATAAGTTAAACTATGAAGTGATTGTTGAACTGCTGCTCCCTGTGGATCTAGTACACTTTCGCGTAGTGTGATATATACCTTAACCTTATACATGTTGAGTGCCCTCCAACTTTGCTAGAATTTTTTCGTAAGCATCTGTTAAACTACCTAAATTACGGCGGAATACATCTTTGTCTAACTTTTCGTTCGTTGTAATATCCCATAACCGGCATGTATCAGGTGAAATTTCATCTGCCAGCAGAATGTCTCCATTCGGGGTTTTACCAAACTCTAATTTAAAATCAATCAATTTAATGTCCAACTCCTTAAAGAAGGAAGTTAAGACGTTACTGATTTCTTGTGCCTTTACTTTTAAAATCGCTACATCTTCCTTGCTTGCAAGTTCCAATTCTTCAATATGGTCTTCCGTTAACAGAGGATCTCCGAGATCATCATCTTTATAGTAAAACTCAATCAGCGTTTTCTTAAGTGGCTGGCCTTCCTCAATGCCAGTTCTTTTAGAAAAACTGCCAGCAGCCGTATTTCTAACGACTACTTCAAGGGGAATGATAGATACCCTCTTGACTAGCTGCTCCCGGTCGGAAAGCTTTTCAATAAAATGGGACGGAATATTTTCTTGGGCTAGCTTTGAAAATAGTAAGCTAGTAATTTGATTATTCAATCTACCTTTTCCGGCGATTTCTGACTTCTTCTCACCATTAAACGCTGTTGCCGAATCCTTGTATTCCACCCATACTATTTCACTGTTGTCTGTTGCAAAAATCTGTTTCGCTTTTCCTTCATACAACAATTCTCGTTTTTCCATCTGTCCAGACCCCCCACATTGTGAATATTATGAATTTTCTTTCCATTAATCAGGCTTGGCAAACATATCATCGTTTAGAGATGCTATGTTTGCCGCCTTCATTTTTACAAACCTAAACGATCAAAGATTACATCAACATTTTTCAAGTGATGTGTAGGATCGAAACAATCATCAAGTTCTTCTTTCGTAAGCAAGCTTGTGATTTTATCATCCTTTTCGATCAGGCTTCTGAATGGAACCTGAAGCTCCCATGCTTCCATCGCTTTCGGCTGAACCGTATCATAAGCTTCTTCACGGACAAGTCCTTTATCGATAAGGGAAAGCAGCACACGTTGTGAGAAAATCAATCCAAGGGTACGGTCCATATTGCGTTTCATATTTTCTGGATAAACGGTCAAGTTCTTCACTATATTGCTGAAACGGTTCAGCATATAGTTTAAAGCGATCGTTGCATCCGGCAAGATGATGCGCTCAGCAGAAGAATGCGAAATGTCACGTTCATGCCATAATGGCACATTCTCATATGCTGTCATCATGTAACCGCGGATTACCCGAGCCATTCCCGTCATATTTTCAGAACCGATTGGATTCCGTTTATGAGGCATTGCCGAAGATCCCTTTTGTCCTTTTGCAAAGAATTCTTCCACTTCACGCGTTTCACTTTTTTGCAATCCGCGAATTTCCACTGCGAACTTTTCAATTGATGTCGCAATTAAAGCCAATGTGCTCATATAATGTGCGTGGCGATCGCGCTGTAATGTTTGTGTTGAAATTGGCGCTGCTTCAAGGCCAAGCTTTTCACAAACGAATTTTTCAACGAACGGGTCGATGTTTGCGTATGTTCCGACAGCTCCTGACATTTTACCAACCTCTATGTTCTTTCTGGCTTCTTCAAAACGTTCGACATTGCGTTTCATTTCTTGATACCAAAGTGCCAGTTTCAAACCGAAAGTAGTCGGTTCCGCATGAACTCCATGTGTACGTCCCATTTGAACCGTATATTTATGTTCTTTCGCTTTATTTTTCAGGATTTCTACGAAGTTATTTAAATCCTTTGAAAGGATATCATTCGCTTGCTTAATCACATATGAAAGAGCTGTATCGACCACATCAGTAGAGGTCAATCCGTAATGAACCCATTTCCGTTCTTCACCCAACGTTTCAGAAACCGCACGTGTAAAAGCAACTACATCGTGGCGTGTATCTTTTTCGATTTCATTGATACGTTCCACATCGAACGTAGCATTTTCACGAAGAAGCTTCACATCTTCCTTTGGAATGACACCAAGTTCAGACCATGCTTCACAAGCTAAGATTTCTACTTCCAACCACGCATTAAAGCGGTTTTTTTCTGTCCAAATGTTACCCATCTCTGGGCGGGTATAACGTTCAATCATTTTACTTCCTCCGTTTCAACCTGTTGATTCCATATTTTGCTTCGATCACTTTCCAAAAGAGCATCCTCAATCGTTGGACGTAAAATATTCACATGCCCCATTTTCCGCTTAAACTTGGCCTCCATCTTGCCGTATAGATGAATCTTCCAATCAGAAATTGTCGGAATTTCATCCATTAAGGGTCCGATATGTTCACCAAGGATGTTTATCATTACGACCGGCTTCATTAACGCCGTATTACCGAGCGGCCAATTGCAAACAGCCCTTATATGCTGTTCAAACTGTGAAGTCTCACACGCTTCCATTGTATAATGGCCTGAGTTATGAGGTCTTGGCGCTAATTCATTAATGATGATCTCATCCTGATCGGATAAAAACATCTCGACCGCCAATGTCCCTACCAAATCAAGTTTCTCTGCAAGCTGCAAGGCTTCATTAATAGCCTTCCGTTCAGCTTGTTGACTAATACGTGCGGGAACAATGCTTTTATGAAGAATGTTTTCAATATGAATATTTTCCGCTATCGGAAAATGACTTGCCTCGCCATTTGCCTTACGCGTCACGATAATCGAGATTTCTTTTACGAAAGGTATCCAGGCTTCCAGCACACATACACCTGTTTTGAGCAGGGATTCTGCCTTTTTGATATCGGCTTCTTCCTTAATGACCAACTGCCCTTTTCCATCATAACCGCCCCGCGTCGTTTTTAACACACTAGGGTACCCTAATTTTTCAATATGAAGGTAAATTTCTGAAATATCCTGTATTTCCCGATAGGGAGCAACCGAAGCTCCTGCATCAGAAATGGCCTTTTTTTCAGTAAGTCTATCCTGGGTCATCTTTAATAACTCTGAGCCCTGTGGAAGAAATGCATGTTGCTTTAACCAATCCAGTGCTTCTGAACTGATATTTTCAAACTCATATGTTATGACGTCACTAACCTCAGCCAACCTTTTCAATGCTTCAATATCATCATAAGCACCAATGATTTCAATATCCGCCACTTGCGCACATGGACCTCCTGCAGTCGGCTCAAGGACCGCTATCCTAAAGCCCGATGCCTTAGCCGACAAGGCCATCATCCTGCCCAATTGCCCACCGCCAATAATTCCAATGGTCTGTCCCGGTAAAATGATTGTATTATTTAAGTTGTTCACTGCTCTGTAACACCTTTTCTCTGGTTTCGTCTCTTAAAGCTTCTAACCTATCAGCAATGTTGGAATCGAAAGCTGCTAATATTTGAGCCGCCAACAACCCAGCATTGACTGCGCCCGCTTTTCCGATTGCAACCGTTGCAACCGGTACGCCACCAGGCATTTGAACAATCGATAATAACGAATCCATCCCATTTAATGCCTTAGTTTGTATCGGCACGCCAATCACAGGGACAATCGTTTTGGCTGCCGTCATACCTGGAAGATGCGCCGCCCCGCCAGCCCCGGCGATAATCACCTTAATATCTCTATCTTTTGCACTCTCTGCATATTCAAATAGTAAATCCGGCGTCCTGTGGGCGGAAACGACTCTTTTTTCATAGGGAATCTCAAGCTGTTCCAATGATTCACAAGCGTATTTCATCGTTTCCCAATCCGAGACACTTCCCATAATAACCCCAACTTGTGGTTTCATATCATCTTTCCCTCCAAAACTCATATTATGGCGTCCCGAGTATGCAGATGGACGCTTATCATTATCTATAAAATGTAAATTAAAAAAACCGGGCAGTTTGCTTCCTCATCGAGAAAGCAAACTGCCCGGAATAGAAAGGCCTTTTGAAAAAATCAAAAAGACTTGGCTAGTTTCCGAATTAGTCAGATGCTTTTCTCATAGTCCGATGATTTACGGTCATCAGGTAGAAACTTTTGGGCCATATCCCCATGATTATATGAGATGTATTAATGTAACTTCATCTTACCTTCCGGCCATTTTAATGTCAAGTTAAAATCGAATATTTTTACATGATATTAATGAATCGTTCGTGTTTTACTCGTATAATTTTGCTTCAAATACGATTTTTCGATCAACTGGCACATATTGGACTTTGCCATTCTCGATTCTCTCGGCAAAGATGGGTTCTTCCGTCCGCTTTACAGGAAAGTAGCCTGCCGCTTTAATTCGATCTAAACACGCATCGATTGTCTCACCCTCGACAACTACAAACTTTTCCTTACTCTTTTTACTCACAATACCGATCCCTTCCATAATTCCATTTTGTTTGCCTTCTTCCTGAACATCCAACTTGCATTATTACCTTAACAAATTCCTCCTAGTATAATGAAAAGAACAAGTAAAGACAAGGAATCCATTTTAATTAAATTCATTACAGTATTACAGGGATTCCATAATGCCTTTAATTAATGTCTTCTCCGAATCTCCTTGCATAATTTGTCCAGTCTAACTAAAAAAAGACCCTATCGTCATAATTTATACATCCATTCAATATCCTAACCTCCTTCCCTTGCAAATACTATAGCCCGACTCAAGTAGTCCCCCCCTTGCTCCATTATCGGTACAGTATTCGTATCCTCTTGGAATTTGGAGGAATTGAAGAGAGGCAGGATTAATTGGCTTTTAGTCGAATTATTCCCCTCTAGGTCGAATTAATTTAGATACAGGCCGAATTATTCCTCTTAAGGCGAATTCGATTTGAAAGATGGGGATATCAAAAAACGATTTCTTTTCAAATCATCGAGACGCAAAAAAAAGATCAGCCTGATGGCTGATCTTTTTAATGGCTTGGCGGCGTCCTACTCTCACAGGGGGAAACCCCCAACTACCATCGGCGCTGAAGAGCTTAACTGCCGTGTTCGGAATGGGAACGGGTG
>NZ_JBNNOR010000024.1:0-57248 GCF_050274955.1 Peribacillus sp. NPDC006672 | reverse complement strand
CGAACACGGCAGTTAAGCTCTTCAGCGCCGATGGTAGTTGGGGGTTTCCCCCTGTGAGAGTAGGACGCCGCCAAGCCATTTACAAGATCAGCCATCCGGCTGGTCTTTTTTGTTGAATGAAAAGAAAAATCATTAGATATAAAGGGTTTATCAATTAAGGAAACTTTTATAAAGACATACACGTATTGAAAAACTTCATCATACATTGTTAAAAGCATCCCCGGTTCTCTTAAACTATTTAAATTAATGTATGCGAACAGTGGTTTTTGGGGAGAATGCAGGTATGGAGGTGGAGATGTTGGGGACAACAACAACCAAAACAACGGCAGGGGAATCGTGCGTGGTTTGTGAACAAATAAAAGGGATGGGAATACATCTATATACGACTTTTATTTGTGAGGAATGTGAAAGAGATATGATCGGGACGGATACGAACGATCCCAAGTACAAATATTACTTAAAGCAATTAAGAAAAATCAATAATCCTGAAATACTTTCATGAAAAAGTAGTTTGTGAAAAGTTAAAGAGTCAGAGAATGAAGAAAGGAGTGTTTCTTTATTCTCTGACTCTTTTTTTGGTACTTTAGAAGAATGCTTGGTAACAAGCTGCGTTTCTGTATGTCCCCTCCAAACAGAGTGGTCGAAGATACATAATTGCCTTTCTGTCGACGCAATAAGAGATAAATTTGGACTTATTTGATAAAATGAAAAAATACTATGATTTGAGGGAAGAGAAAAATGAATCAATCACAGACACCATTGTTCGATGCAATGAGTGCTTTTTATAAAAAAAGACCAATATCCCTGCATGTCCCAGGACATAAAAATGGATGGGTGTTTAGTAAAAAGGGCGAAGCGATATATAACCCCCTGCTTGGTATAGATGCCACGGAGATAAGCGGTTTAGATGACCTGCATGCTCCAGAGGGCGCCATTTTAAAGTCTGAGCAACTGCTCGCTGATTTATATGGGGTAAAGAAAAGTTACTTTCTGGTTAATGGATCAACGGTAGGCAACATTGCGATGATTCTTGCTACCTGCCGCGAAGGTGATAAAGTGCTTGTCCAGAGAAATTGCCATAAATCAATTTTACATGGATTGATGTTAGCGAATGTACAGCCGCTTTTTTTACAACCGGACTTTTATGAGACATGGGGAATTGCTGGTGGTGTAGGGTCAAAATTAATTGAAGAAGCTTTGGGCGCCCATCCAGATGTTAAAGCCATCGTTGTAACCTATCCGAATTATTATGGTCTTGGTGAAGACTTGACGGAATTGGTGAGACTGGCACATCAAAAGGGAATCCCGGTACTGGTGGACGAGGCACATGGCGCTCACTTTCAGTTAGGAAGTCCGTTTCCTAAAACAGCTATTTTCGCAGGGGCAGATGCCGTTGTCCATTCAGCACATAAAACACTGCCGGCTATGACGATGGGGTCATATCTTCATGTCAATTCATCCTTAGTTGATATGGGTCAAGTATCATTCTATTTACAAATGCTTCAGTCTAGCAGCCCGTCTTACCCAATTATGGGATCGCTCGACTTAGCCAGAGCGTACTTAGCCGCTTTTACATTAGAGGATAAAAGATCCCTTATTAAAATGATATCAGATTTCAGACGGGAATTGGGCGCCCTACAAACAGTAAGGGTGTTAGAGGCGCCACCAGGTACTTCAGCAGACCCGTTGAAAGTAGTCATTCAATCAACAAATGGTTTAAGCGGGTTTGAGTTACAGCAGCTATGTGAAGCCGAAGGCATTTTTACTGAATTAGCTGACCCTAAGAATTTATTAATGATTTTGCCCTTATTGAAAATGAGTAACGATTTTCCCTTTCAAGAAATCGTTCAAAATATAAAAAGTGCGACTAAAGACAGAACTGGAAACGGGGAAGCGAATCAAGTGGGTAGCTGGTTTGATGGAAATTCGATGACTGGTCTAGAAATGCCTTACTCCGTCATGAAGCATAGCAAATCGAGACCGGTTGTATTAAGAAAAGCTGTAGGAGAGGTGTCTGCCGAGATGGTCATCCCTTATCCGCCAGGAATCCCTTTAATTATGTCCGGGGAAATGATTACGCCGGATCATATTACCAATTTGAAGAGGCTGCTTGAACTGGGATCAAGGTTTCATGGCGGTTCCTCCCTTTCAAACGGAGAGTTGATCGTTTATGAAAGCAGGCATGCTGGTTAAAATGATATACTACAAACAAAGAACCTTGGAGGTACATCGATGAAACGTGGTATTTTTATAACAATGGAAGGGCCCGAGGGTGCTGGGAAAACAACAATTACCCAAATGCTTGGCAAGGCTCTGCAACAAGAAGGCTACCAAGTCCTATTAACGCGTGAGCCAGGGGGAGTCCCCATTTCGGAGCAGATTAGGGAAGTGATCCTTAATAAAGATAATACAGCTATGGACTCGAGAACAGAGGCCTTATTATACGCAGCGGCAAGACGTCAGCATTTGGTGGAAGTGGTCATGCCGGAGTTGGAACGAGGGGGAATTGTCCTCTGTGACCGATTTATAGATAGCTCGTTAGCCTATCAAGGTCATGCAAGAGGCTTGGATATTGAAGAGGTTTACAGTATCAATAAGTTCGCAATTGGAGATATGATGCCCGATGCCACTTTCTTTTTTGATATAGATCCAGAAGAAGGATTGAGACGTATCCAGTCCAATGGGGAACGGGAAGTGAACCGGCTGGATCTAGAAGCACTGGACTTTCATAAAAAAGTTTGTGAGGGGTATCAGTCCATTATAAGTAGATGGGAAGACCGTTTCATTATCGTTGATGCAGGACGGGCAGTTGATGAAGTTTTTGAAGAAACGAAAGCCGGTTTGTTTAATTTTTTAGAAAAAACAAGGAATTAAATATTAGGTTTCCATATTATTCAGCCGAATACTATTCCAGGCAAAGACTAGTTGCTATAATGGAGTTAGGAAAAATTCAGAGTAACTGGAGGATGATGAGAATGAAAATGATCATTGCTGTCGTTCAAGATAAGGATAGTCATCGCCTGCTAAATGAATTAGTGGAAAATAATTTCGGAACTACCAAGCTAGCCAGCACTGGCGGGTTTTTAAAATCAGGTAATACGACTTTTATGATTGGCACAGAGGATGAACGTGTTGACCAAGCTATCCAGATCATCAAACAGAATTGTCAGTCACGATCCCAGTTAGTATCACCGGTCTCTCCGATGGGCGGGAATGCCGAGTCCTATGTACCTTACCCAGTGGAGATTCAAGTAGGCGGTGCGACCATTTTTGTTCTGCCGGTTGAAAACTTTTTACAATTTTAACGGTTAGTTACAGGGAGGTTCATTATGAAAATCAACCATGATACCCCTATTAAGCTGGATAAATCGCGACAGGATGCCAAACAGTTTCAAATCGGTAATGGAAGATTTCAACAAATGGTCCAGACACAGGATCAAAAAATGCAAATCCAAACATTAAACCGTTTGATAGGCGATATAGAAGGGGCGGGACAGCGTTTAGTAAGGTCACGTACTTTTAGGGAACTGGCAAAATATAAAGCATTAGTGAAACGGTTTGTTAAAGAAGCGGTTGAATATGGACTGGAACTGAAGCAATCCACTAGCTGGAACCAATATGGACAGAGCCGGCCGTTGAAAACCGTGGAAACGATAGATGCAAGATTAGTGGAGTTAAGCGAGGAAATTCTAAATAAAGAGAAAAGCTCGCTTGAAATATTAGAAATGATAGGTGAAATTAAAGGTCTTCTGATTAATTTATATACTTAAGTGAGTTGATGGTTTTGGATAAAACATGGCAGGACATGAGTCAAATTCAGCCGCAGGTAATGATGATGCTGCAAAATAGCATAATGAAGAACAGGGTGGCTCATGCGTATTTATTTGAAGGGGAAAAAGGGACGGGTAAGCAAGATATAAGCAAAACCTTTGCCAAAAGCTTACTATGTGAAGCACCTAAAGCGGGTTATAAACCATGCGAACTTTGCCGGAATTGCAAACGGATTTCCAGTGGGAACCATCCTGATGTCCATTTGATAGAAAGAGACGGTCTTTCAATAAAGAAAGAACAAATAAAGGGGCTCCAAGAAGAATTTTCGAAAAAAAGCGTAGAGGCGGATCGAAAGGTTTATATGATTGCTGATGCGGACAAAATGTCAGTGGGGGCAGCCAACAGTCTATTGAAATTTTTAGAAGAACCTTCGGCCGATACCGTAGCAATATTGATGACCGAACAGCTTCAGAGGATTCTACCGACCATATTATCAAGATGCCAAGTGATTTCGTTCAAACCATTATCCCCGGAGAATGTGAAACGGAAGCTGATAGAACAGGATTTAGAACCGCAGCTTGCCTCGGTTATTGCAAATATAACACAGAATGTGGAAGCTGGAATCGAGCTTAGCAATGATGAATGGTTTGTACAAGCTCAAAAAATAGTGGTAAAATTATATGAAGTGTTAAAACTTAATTCCTTGAAGGCATTGTTGTACCTTCAGACAGATTGGTTTGCACACTTTAAAGAAAGAGAACAGGTTGACAGAGGTCTTGATTTGTTACTTCTTATATATAAGGATTTATTATACATTCAGTTGGACAAAAAGGACTTCGTTGTATTCCAAAATAAACTGAAGGAATTTGAAACTCACGCTCTTCATCTTTCCCCAAGACGCCTTGCTGAACATATGAGTTGTATTTTGGAAGCAAAAAGGAAGTTGATGTCCAACACGAATCCACAGCTGTTGATGGAACAGCTTGTGCTGAATTTGCAGGAGGGATCATGATTTGTATGATGTTGTAGGTGTCCGTTTTAAAAAGGCGGGCAAAATATACTACTTTGATCCGGGTGAATTCGCTATTCCTAAGGACGATTTTGTAATAGTGGAGACTGTCCGCGGTGTTGAATTCGGTAAAGTTGTTACAGCCCGTAAACAAGTAGATGAAAACGATGTTGTCCTGCCATTAAAAAAAGTACTTCGGGTCGCTGATGCAAAGGATAAGCTGATTGTTGATGAGAACAAGGCGGCTGCAGAAGAGGCCTACTCTATATGTTGCCAAAAGGTTGTTGAGCATAAGCTGGATATGAAGCTGGTTGATGTGTCATATACTTTCGACAGAAATAAGGTCGTGTTTTATTTTACAGCGGATGGTCGCGTGGATTTCCGTGATTTAGTCAAAGATTTAGCTGCCATATTCAGAACTCGGATAGAACTGCGCCAAATTGGGGTAAGGGATGAGGCCAAGATGCTTGGTGGCATTGGACCTTGTGGCAGAATGCTTTGTTGCTCCACATTTCTTGGAGATTTTGAACCGGTTTCCATCAAAATGGCGAAGGATCAGAATTTATCATTAAACCCTACAAAAATCTCAGGATTATGCGGTCGATTGATGTGCTGTCTGAAATATGAAAATGACGAGTATGAAAGTGCGAAGGAAATGCTTCCTGATTTAGGTGAAATGATTAATACGCCTGGTGGCAAAGGCAAGGTAGTGGGGCTTAATATTCTAGAACGCGTACTTCAGATTGAACTAATCGAGCAGGAAAGAGTATTAGAGTATACTCTTGATGAGATTCTAAAAGAGGGAGCCGTTTCTATTCAAGCCACAGATTATTAAGGTGGTGGGAGAGCGTGGATAAGAAAGATATTTTTGAGTCAGTGACCAATATGGAAACCCAGATAGGCCAATTATATAAGCAGCTTGGAGAATTGAAGCAGAACTTAGCTGAGATCCTTGAGGAAAATCAGTCGCTCAAGCTAGAGAACGAGCACTTGCGTAATCGGTTAGGCCTTGTGGAAGTCGAAAGTGCGCCTGCTGCAGTAAAGGTTAAACAAAAAGTGAAAAATCGTACTGCTAGTACGGACAAGGTTATGGATATCGGGGAAGGCTATGATAATCTAGCCCGTATCTATCAAGAAGGCTTCCATATTTGCAATCTGCATTTTGGCAGTTTACGAAAAGAAGGAGATTGCCTGTTCTGTTTATCTTTTTTAAACAAGAAGTGATAATGGAATAATATAAAAGATGTTCCATCTCTTTTACGTGATAGATAGACCGTTTACAATATATAGTGATTCGGGGTCTGACGCATACTATGAGTCAGACCCCTTTTTGTACGATACGAATGTCGAAGCATGGACCCTAAACATGCGTTTTCCATAGATAATTAGGAGGGTAACAGCAATGGTAGAACTTAAAGGAGATGAACGCCTGGATTATCTATTGGCTGAGAATTTAAGGATCATCCAGAGCCCATCAGTATTCTCTTTTTCATTAGATGCCGTTTTATTATCAAGGTTCGTAAATGTACCGATCCAAAAAGGTAAAATCGTAGATCTTTGCTCAGGGAATGGGGTCATACCTTTGCTGCTGAGTACAAGAACGAAAGGGACAATTACCGGTGTTGAAATTCAAGAAAGGTTATATGACATGGCTCAGAGGAGCATGGACTATAATGGCGTATCCTCCCGGATCGAGATGATTCATGGGGATATAAAAGAAATTCCAAAACAGATAGGGTATAGTAAGTATGACGTGGTTACTTGCAATCCACCCTATTTCCCGACGCCATCTATCGAGGAAATGAACAAAAATGAGCATTTTGCAATTGCCCGACATGAAATAATGTGTAATCTCGAGGACGTCATGCGTGTTTCAAGTCAATTGCTGCGTCAAGGTGGGAAAGCGGCATTCGTTCATAGACCGGGCCGTCTGATGGATATCCTGCGTTTCATGAGGATGTACAGAATTGAACCGAAGCGACTGCAATTCGTTTATCCAAAGAGTTCAAAAGAAGCGAATACGATTCTTATAGAAGGGATAAAGGACGGCAACCCTGATTTGAAGATTCTTCCTCCGCTTGTTGTATATAATGATCAAAATGAGTATAATCCGGAAATCAGAAGGATTTTATATGGAGAGGAATAAGCATTATTTTTATGTTTTAAAATGCAGAGATGGCAGCTATTATGCTGGGTATACAAATAATTTGGCCCGTAGGATTGATGCTCATAATCAAGGCAGGGGTGCAAAGTATACACGAGGCAGAACCCCGGTTGAACTGATTTATCATGAAATATTCGAAACACAGACATTGGCCATGCAGGCTGAATATAAATTTAAGCAATTAACAAGAAAACAAAAGCAAAAGTGGATGGCAAAGGAGGATACATGATATGTGGCAGCAAAAGAGTTTTGAAAAAGAAGGATTGGAGCCAGCTCTATATCTGGTTCCTACACCGATAGGAAACCTTGAGGATATGAGTTTCCGGGCTTTAAGAATCTTAAAGGAAGCGGATGTCATTGCTGCTGAGGATACGCGAAATACGAAGAAATTATGCAACTACTTTGAAATTTCGACACCTATCGTCAGTTACCATGAACATAATAAGGAGTATAGCGGGAAGCAGATACTTGACAGGCTTCGATCAGGAGAGGTCATCGCATTGGTAAGTGATGCTGGCTTGCCAACGATATCCGATCCGGGATATGAACTGGTCAAAGATGCCATTGCTGAACAGTTCAAAGTCATACCGTTGCCGGGTGCCAATGCTGCATTAACTGCATTGATTGCATCTGGACTCATTCCACAGCCTTTTTACTTTTATGGCTTTTTACAACGGGGAGCAAAAGAAAAAAAGCAGGAGTTGGAAAAGTTAAAAAAAATGGAATCCACATGGATCGTTTATGAATCGCCACATCGATTAAAAGAAACATTGAAACATATGCATGAAATTTTAGGTGACCGTCGTATAGTATTATGCCGCGAATTAACTAAGAAATTTGAAGAGTTCATTCGCGGGACGGTAGGTGAAGCATTGACGTGGGCGATGGAATCCGAGATTCGCGGTGAGTTCTGTTTAATAATAGAAGGTGGACAATTGACTGAGGATGAATCTGAGGAAGCTTGGTGGGCGGCACTTGATTTAGTCGGTCATGTTAATCATTATATAGAAAACAAGCAGCTCAATTCAAAGGATGCAATCAAGCAGGTCGCAAAAGATCGCAATATACAAAAACGCGATGTATATCAAGCGTATCACATTGATATACAATAATAATTATAACGATAAATAAGCATAAAAAAACTTCCGAAGATCGGAAGTTTTTTTATGCTTATTTATTTAGCAGTAGTGAAGTTTTGTTGAATTTCTTGGATAAGTAATTCAGCACCTTCACGACTAAGAATCAATTTACCATTAGCAAGTGTAAGGTTATTATCGGAAACTTCACCTGTAACTTGGCAAGTCATGTTTGGTTTGTATTTTTTCAAGATAATGCGCTCATCATCAACATAGATTTCAAGAGCGTCTTTCTCAGCGATACCCAATGTACGACGAAGTTCGATTGGAATAACCACCCGGCCTAACTCATCAACTTTACGAACAATACCTGTAGATTTCATTTAAAAAATTCTCCTCTCAGTTACAATCTAGTACCCTATTTCTATTTTTTTCGCCATTATTCGACAAATTTTTTTATAGATTTATAATACCAGCCATTCCCAAATTCGTCAATGATTTATTTTCATTTTTTTGTAAAAAAGAAAGTGGCTGCATTCCGATGAAAAAAAGACTTTTAAAGAGAAAAAAATGTTTATGTTTTTATAATTCAAGAAATAATAGGCTGCAAAGAATTACTCAATTCACCACAATTCGACAAAGTGTGCATGTAGGAACATACTTCTCCATCTTTATTATATGATTAAATGCAATTTAGTTTCAAAACAAAAGTTCTGAATTAAGGATAATTTTCTGAAAAAATTCTCAAATATGTGAGTTGTTGCACAAAAAAAGAATTTTAGGTATATTTTGTTGAGGTAAGAGGTAATGCTGACAAGGAAAGCTCATCATGAATCCTTATTTTTAAAATGACATTTACTTATAATATTTTTAATTCTATTAACATGAGGATTTGATTAGTGATTATTGTCGCGTAGAATCATATATAGCGTTAAAATAGAGATAATAGCTTTAATATATAGTCTTATGGCTTTGGGCAGTCCTAAAGCGGTTTTGCAAAAGATGAGGAGGGAACGAAGTGCAAGAAAAATTAAAAACATTCTATATCACGACACCCATATATTATCCGAGTGGTAATTTACATATAGGGCACGCGTATACGACAGTGGCAGGGGATGCCATGGCTCGTTATAAAAGGATGCGTGGCTTCGATGTCATGTATTTAACAGGCACTGATGAACATGGTCAAAAAATCCAGCGTAAAGCAGCTGAAGAAGGAATCACTCCACAGCAATATGTAGATAATATCGTATCAGGGATTAAAGAGCTCTGGGAAAAACTTGATATTTCTTATGATGATTTCATTAGGACAACGGAAGATCGCCATAAAGAGGTTGTAGCCAAGATCTTTAAAAGGCTATTGGACCAGGGTGATATATACTTGGATCAATATGAAGGGTGGTATTGTACACCTTGTGAATCTTTCTTCACGGATCGTCAGGTGGAAGAAAGCAATGGAAATTGTCCAGATTGCGGCAGACCTGTTGAAAAGGTGAAAGAAGAGTCTTATTTCTTTAAGATGAGTAAATATGCGGATCGATTATTGAAGTTTTATGAGGAAAATCCGGATTTCATTCAACCGGAATCCCGCAAAAACGAAATGATCAATAATTTCATCAAACCAGGATTGGAAGATTTGGCCGTTTCACGTACTACTTTCGATTGGGGCATCAAGGTGCCGGGAGATCCAAAGCATGTTATTTATGTATGGATTGATGCATTGACTAACTATATAACGGCATTAGGGTATGGAACGGATAATGACTCTAAATACTTGAATTATTGGCCTGCGGATGTACATCTTGTCGGAAAGGAAATTGTCCGTTTCCATACAATTTATTGGCCGATTATGTTAATGGCTCTGGACGTACCGCTTCCTAAGAAAGTCTTTGCACATGGCTGGCTTCTCATGAAAGAAGGTAAAATGTCCAAATCAAAAGGGAATGTAGTAGATCCCGTTACATTAATCGATCGATATGGTTTGGATTCTTTACGCTATTACTTATTGCGTGAAGTCCCATTTGGTTCTGATGGAGTATTTACACCGGAAGGGTTTGTAGAACGGATCAATTTTGACCTAGCAAATGATTTAGGGAATTTATTAAATAGAACAGTGGCAATGGTCAATAAGTACTTTGATGGTGTTATTCCAAGTTACGAAGGATCAAATGGCGAATTCGAAAAGGCTTTGCTTGAAATGAACCAAAGCACGGTAGGCAAGTATGAGGAAGCCATGGAAAACATGGAATTTTCAGTTGCACTAACATCCATTTGGCAACTTGTGAGCAGAACTAATAAATTCATTGATGAAACCCAGCCATGGACTCTTGCTAAAGATGAATCAAGGAAAGAAGACCTTGCCAGTGTCATGGTCCATTTGGCGGAATCATTACGCAGGACGGCAATTCTTTTAAAGCCTTTCTTGACGCAAACACCGGAAAAAATCTTTGCTCAGCTTAGCATCAAAGATGATGTTTTAAAATCATGGGATAGCTTAGCGGAGTTCGGTCAAATTCCTGCTGAAACAAAAGTTTTGAAGGGTGAGCCGATTTTCCCTCGTTTGGATATGGAAGAGGAAGTTTTATATATTAAAGAACAAATGCAGGGCGGAGCCCCTGTGGCCGAGGAAAAAGTGGAAGAGACGATTCAAGAGGTTGATGAAATCACTATTGATGATTTTACAAAAGTAGAGCTTCGTGTTGCTCAGGTCATGGAAGTGGAACCGGTAAAGAAAGCGGATAAGCTTCTTAAACTGCAGCTTGATTTAGGTTATGAGAAACGGCAAGTCGTATCAGGCATTGCACAGCACTATAAACCTGAAGATTTAGTAGGCAAAAAAGTGATATGCGTAACGAATTTGAAACCTGTTAAACTTCGCGGAGAGCTCTCTCAAGGAATGATTTTGGCGGGCAGCCAGGATGGTGTTCTCTCAGTTGCTACAATAGATTCATCGATTCCAAATGGTTCAAAGGTAAAATAAACCCACGAAAAACATAAAGGTGTTTCATATGAAACATTTTTATGTTTTTTTCTTTATGTTTTTGGAGAAAGTAAATTATGCAGGTTTTGTTTATTAGGTCTATTTTTACTTGTTGTGCATATAGGCTCCTTTGTAATCTTTTTGTTACCTAAATGTGAAACATAAAACCTTCATTTTTTTATAAAATAGTGCTAGAAAGGAAGAAAAATAATGTTATTTGACACACATGTACATGTTAATGCTGAACAATTCAATGAGGATCTCGAGGATGTCATAGAACGAGCTAAGGAAGCAGGAGTGAATAATATGGTAGTCGTTGGTTTTGACCAGCCTACTATAATAAGGGCAATGGAATTAATAGAAACTTATGATTTCATGTATGCCGCAGTCGGATGGCATCCAGTGGATGCAATAGATATGACAGAGAAGGACTTACAATGGATCGAGGAGTTATCCAATCACCCAAAGGTTGTGGCTATTGGTGAAATGGGTCTTGATTATCATTGGGATAAATCACCTAAAGATGTTCAAATGGAGGTATTCAGGAAGCAAATCCGATTGGCGAAAAAAGTGGGGCTGCCCATCATCATCCATAATCGGGAAGCGACCGCGGATATCGTGAACATATTAAAGGAGGAAGCAGCATCAGAGGTGGGAGGCATCATGCATTGCTTTAGCGGAAGTGCAGAAACAGCTTTGGAATGCATCAATATGAATTTTTATATTTCATTGGGTGGCCCTGTGACCTTCAAGAATGCAAAAAAGCCAAAAGAGGTGGCAGCAGCCGTACCTTTAGACTGTTTACTGATTGAAACCGATTGTCCATATTTGGCTCCTCATCCTTATAGAGGGAAGCGTAATGAGCCTTCCTATGTGAAGCTTGTTGCAGAACAAATCGCAGAAATCAAACAACTCACAATAGAGGAAGTTTCCCAGGCAACAACGGAAAATGCCAAGAAATTATTCGGCATTAACTGACAGTTTTTTTTACAATATCTCCCGGGATTCGCTAGCTAAAATCGCATTTTTTTAGATTTCTACAAATCTTACACCTATGATAGGCTTATTATGTCGAGAATTCGTCCTTTCCTTTTCACCATAAGATATGCATAATAGGTAGTAATTTCCTAAATGAGAAGTGAATGGGTTGACAGCTTGATAACTATGTCTATATAATCACCGGGAGGAAGGAGGAGTTTTTCATTCTATTAAAAACTATGAAAAACCTTATTCCCAAACCTTTTGGGAAGAAGAGAATGGCAATTGCCATATGCAGTGCGATTCTTGTTTCTACAGCATTGGGAATACTAATCCATCAAGCAACAAAGCATACAGTCACAATAATGCTAGACGGAAAAAAAGAGGTAGTGCGGACACACGCTGCTACTGTAAATGATATGTTGAAAGATTTAGAGATTACCGTTCAAGCGGCAGATTATGTCCACCCATCAAGAGATACAGCAGTTGAAGATAATTTAGAGGTGGTTTGGAAGCCTGCACAAAAAATCGTCTTGGTACAAGATGGTAAGGCGGAGGAAGTTTGGTCCACTGCCGATACGGTAGACGAACTTTTAAAAGAACAAGATCTGAGTGTGAAAGAACAGGATAAGATCACGCCTTCAAAAAATACGAAGCTGAATGCTAATATGGAAGTTTCCATAGACAAAGCTTTTTCACTGAAATTAGTGGTAGCTGGAGACGAAAAGAAGGTATGGTCAACTTCGACTACTGTCGCTGACTTTTTAAAGCAACAAGGAGTAAAACTCAATGATTTGGATCGGGTTGAGCCAGAATTAGCCGAAAAAGTTGAAGCTGAGAATACGGTAAACGTAATTCGAGTTGAAAAAGTCACCGATGTAGTGGAAGAACCAGTTGACTTTGCTGTCATAACTAAAAAAGATGACTCCTTATCAAAAGGGAAAGAGAAAATTGTCAAAGAAGGAAAAGACGGACTCATTTCTAAGAAATATGAAGTTATAAAAGAGAATGGCAAAGAGGTCAAAAGAGAATTACTTTCAGAAGAAGTAGTTACTAAAAAGCAGGATAAAGTTGTAACGGTCGGAACTCAAACTACCGTTGCCCAGGCATCACGCGGAGTAACTAATGTTAGTTCTACTAGTGGAAAAGAAATATACGTATCATCAACGGCTTATACTGCCAGTTGTAAGGGTTGTTCCGGTGTCACGTCAACAGGCATGGATTTAAAGAGTAATCCGGGTGCGAAAATCATTGCTGTCGATCCAAGCGTAATCCCTATGGGGTCGAAAGTATATGTAGAGGGCTATGGCTATGCAGTAGCTGCTGACAAAGGCGGGGCAATAAAGGGAAATAGAATTGATGTCTTCTTTTCCTCAAAAAATGATGCCTATCGCTGGGGTGTAAAGAAAGTTAAGATTCGGGTATTGGACTAATAAGGTTTCTCTCGCAGGAGATGAATTCGTCTCCTGTTTTTTGACGTTTTATTTTCCACTTCTTGAAAAACCCCATGTAAAACTGTTTTAATAAGATAGACGACTCAATATTCCATAAGATTTCATTATAAGCGTTTAAATTTGCATAAAGATGTTGTTCTGGATTCACTCCTCCTGGAAATTAAAAAGGGTGGGTGTCCAACGCGTTTATCAAGAGCTAAGCAAAGCGCTTGCGCTTTTCTGCATGGAGGAAAACATGAAAAAGATTAAAGAAATTATTGTTGTAGAGGGTAAAGACGATACGGTAGCGATTAAAAGGGCAGTAAATGCTGATACAATAGAAACGAACGGTTCCGCGGTGAATGATTCCTGTATTGAGCAGGTGAGGCTGGCACAAAAGACACGTGGAGCCATCATTTTCACAGACCCCGATTTTCCTGGTCAAAAAATCAGGAGCATAATTTCAGAACAAGTAAAAGGCTGTAAACACGCCTTTTTAACGAAGAAGGAAGCCCTTCCTAAGTCAGGGAGAGGGATAGGTGTGGAACATGCTTCTCCTGAGGCAATTCGTAATGCTTTAAAGGATGCCCAATTAATGGATGAAGAGGCTTCGGAAGAAATTTCACAGCAGGATTTAATAGATGCAGGTTTAATTGGAGGGTCCGGTGCAAAGGAACGAAGGGAAAAACTTGGATCTATTTTGAAAATCGGGTTTACGAATGGTAAACAGTTATATAAAAGGCTAAAAATGTTCCAAATATCAACTGAGGCTTTTGCTGAAGCGATGGTACAGATAAATCAGGAGGAAAAAAATGAATAAGGATATTGCAACCCCTGTCAGAACGAAAGATATATTGAAGAAGTACGGATTCTCCTTTAAAAAGAGCTTAGGTCAAAACTTTTTAATCGATACGAATATCCTGAAACGTATTGTCGAACATGCAAATTTAACAGAGGAAAGCGGTGCCATCGAAATTGGACCAGGGATCGGCGCCTTGACTGAGCAACTAGCGAAAAGCAGCAAAAAGGTTACGGCCTTTGAGATTGATCAGCGTTTATTGCCCATCCTATCGGATACACTGTCTCCTTATAACAATGTAAGCATCATTCACGGGGATGTTCTAAAAGCTGATGTTAAGAAGGTCATCGAAGAAGAATTTGCTGGCTTCTCGGACCTAATGGTTGTTGCGAATCTGCCTTATTATGTCACGACGCCCATCATTTTAAAGCTATTGTCTGAGGACCTGCCCATAAGAGGCATCGTATGCATGCTGCAAAAAGAAGTGGCTGATCGAATAGCCGCCAGACCTGGGACAAAGGAATACGGTTCTTTATCCATAGCGATTCAATATTATACTGAAGCTGAAACAGTGATGATTGTACCCAAAACGGTATTCATGCCTCAACCTAATGTTGATTCAGCTGTAATACGCCTTACAAGGCGGGTTAAACCGATCGTCGAGGTCCTTGATGAAGATTTCTTCTTCATTGTAACCCGGGCGAGCTTTGCACAGCGTCGGAAAACGATTTTAAACAACTTAACCAGTCAGCTTCCAGATGGTAAATCGAAAAAAGAACTAATACTTGCCGCTCTCGAGGCTTCGGAAGTTGATCCGTCAAGACGGGGCGAAACACTGAGCATCAAAGAATTTGGCCGCTTGAGTGATGCGTTATTGCCAAATTTCAAATAAATAAATGTGGAAATTCAAGTCGGAAATGGGGTCACTCCCAGCTTCCGGCTTTTTTTCTTTTGATATTGGCCTAACATGAATGCAACGTACCCAAAAATGAGTCAATCCCCACCTTTCACCATTCAAGAATGGTTCGCATAACTTAAGAATGAAAATAAACTAGGGCGGGCTGAAAATTAGTCTTCTCATGGGGTGAGGCCATGAATATTCAAATAAACGATATTGTTGGTCGGGTTTCTTATAAATGCGACGTGTTGTTCCGGGTAATAGATATCCGCGATATTGATGGAAGACGTGAAGCAATTCTTTATGGAGAAGATATCCGACTTATTGCAGATGCACCTTTTCAAGATTTAACGATCATAAATGATAATGAACGAAATGATCGACAAAGGTCGAATGAGGTACTTCAAGAACAATCAGACCGCTTATTAACACAAGATCTGGAGTTGCAACAACAAAAAAGCGGCTATCAATCCAGTAATGGCTATCGTTATAGCGGTGAATATTTTCAGATACCAGGAAGGGTCCTCCATGTTGATGGGGATGCATCTTACTTAAGGAAATGCATGGATCTATATCAGAAATTCAGTATTCCGGTCAACGGTATCTATTGCAATGAAAAGGAGATGCCCCATAGAATCGGGGGGTTGCTGGATCATTATCGGCCGGATATCCTTGTTGTCACCGGCCATGATGCTTATTCAAAATCAAAAGGACCAATGTCCGATATAAATGCCTATCGTCATTCTAGGGACTTTGTACTGACAGTTAGAGAAGCGAGAAGGAAGGTTTCTCATTTAGATCAACTTATTATCTTTGCCGGGGCTTGTCAATCTCACTTTGAATCGCTGATCCAAGCTGGGGCAAATTTTGCAAGTGCCCCTTCCCGTGTTAATATTCATGCTCTCGATCCAGTATATATAGCCGGAAAGATAAGCTTCACGCCTTTTTCTGAGCATATTCATGTATGGGATGTCCTTCGGAATACATTAACGGGAGAGAAGGGCTTAGGGGGAATTGAGACAAAAGGGGTCTTACGGACAGGGTTGCCTTTCAGGCCATTTCAGGAAGAATGAACAGGCTGCATTTTGAAAGAATGCAGCTTGCTTTCATTGTGTCAGAATTCGGATATCATCAACAAAAACCAGGGTATTTGTTGAGTGATGCCGCTAGGTGAGGATTTAATTACGAAAATTCGGCTTAATAAATAATGGAATAGTTCGTTTACATAATTTATCAATTCCCAGGATATAATAAAATTGTTCGCGATTTTGCCGGATTTTAGATAAAAATATATTGACTACATTTTTAAGTGCTGATATAATTTATTATTTTGTTTGCGTACATTTGTAAATTGTGATATACTTAACTTAGTGAGGTGGACCGAAAATGCCAAAAACTCTAGCTGATATTAAAACTGCACTTGATTCAAACCTAGGTAAAAGATTGCTCTTAAAAGCAAACGGTGGAAGAAGAAAGACTGTAGAACGTTTTGGAACTTTGGCGGAAACTTATCCGGCTGTTTTTGTAATTGAGCTCGACCAAGACGAAAATGCGTTTGAAAGAGTATCATACAGCTATGCGGATGTTTTAACGGAAACCGTAGAACTAACATTTTTAAACAAACAACAAGAGATGTAACTTAGACGAGGCAGCAAACAATTTTTGTTTGCTGCTTTTTGTTTTTTAAAAATATCCTGTAAGCTCCAATAAAGGCTTAAAAAGGGTGTAATGAAATAGCGTATGATGCAAACACTAGGCATGTGACAGCATGTGAAAGGGGTTGTTTCGCTTGAGCAGGAAAAAAGGGATTATGTCAAACGATCTTAAAGAGGAATTGGCAAAAGAACTTGGATTTTACGATGTTGTCCAGAAAGAAGGCTGGGGAGGAATCCGGGCTAGGGACGCAGGAAACATGGTGAAACTTGCCATCGAAAAAGCGCAACGTCAATTGGTGAACAAAGAGTAAGATAAACACTTAATTGTATCATGCTGTCCACTGAAAGAAGCCAGACTCTTTATACAATGTATAGCCCTATTCATTTTTGCTTACATTGTAGATAAGGAGTCTGGTTTTTTGATGTATCGGTAAATGCTATATGGATATGTAGCAAGTCTTTTTGGGGCAGGAATGAGTTGATCTCCCATGTACCTACATGTGTCTATTCTCCTCTAAAGGTCATCTTAGCCTCATTACATTGAAATTACGATGAAAAAACCTTTAGAATATATACAAATATGATAGAATAGGACAAGAACTTTTAAGAACGTTAAAGTAGGTGGACATATTGAAGCTTATGGAAAAAGCCCCGGCTAAAATTAATTTGGCTTTGGATGTGCTTTTCAAACGGCCTGATGGGTATCATGAGGTGGAAATGATCATGACGACAGTCGACCTTGCCGACAGAATTGAGCTGAAGGAAATTAAAGGAAATCGTATTCAGATTCTATCCCATAATCGATTTGTTCCGGATGATCATCGGAATTTAGCTTATCAAGCCGCATTTATTCTAAAGGAACGTTTTGGTATCAATAAAGGTGTTTCTATAACCATAGAGAAAAATATACCTGTAGCTGCAGGGCTTGCTGGTGGAAGCAGTGATGCTGCTGCTACCTTGAGAGGCTTAAATAGACTGTGGAAGCTTGGTCTTTC
Source organism: Peribacillus sp. NPDC006672 (assembly GCF_050274955.1). Lineage (NCBI taxonomy): Bacteria > Bacillati > Bacillota > Bacilli > Caryophanales > Bacillaceae > Peribacillus > Peribacillus sp. NPDC006672. The sequence continues at coordinate 39,490 of NZ_JBNNOR010000024.1, read as the reverse complement.
CATGGATGAACTTGCGGAAATAGGAGCTGAAATTGGCTCTGATGTTTCATTTTGTGTGTATGGAGGAACGGCATTGGCAAGAGGGCGCGGGGAAAAAATCACGCATCTTCCTGCACCGCCAAAATGCTGGGTCATCTTGGCCAAACCGACAATCGGCGTTTCGACTGCTGATATATACAAAAGGCTCCAAATTTCTAAAATGGATCACCCAGATGTACCTGGAATGATTTCGGCTATTAAGGAAAACAATTATCACGATGTATGTCAGGGGTTGGGCAATGTTCTAGAACAAGTGACATTGCAGTTATACCCAGAGGTTGCAAATATTAAAGATCAAATGAAGACATTTGGAGCAGATTCGGTCTTGATGAGCGGAAGTGGTCCGACCGTTTTTGGTTTGGTGGAGCATGATTCGCGCATGCAAAGAATTTATAATGGACTACGGGGATTTTGTGATCAAGTCTATGCGGTCCGCTTATTAGGTGATCGAAACAATCTTGAATAGAAACGTACATTAGTGGTATAGTTTCTATATAATATTCGGAATTCACAAAGGGGGTGTCTCAATGAAATTTCGTCGCAGCGAGAGGCTAGTCGATATGACCAATTATTTATTAGAACATCCAGGGGAACTTGTTTCGCTGACTTATTTTGCTGAAAGGTATAGTTCGGCAAAATCCTCGATCAGTGAAGATTTGACAATCATCAAAGATACCTTTGAACAACGCGGGATAGGATCTTTAACGACTGTTCCAGGTGCGGCAGGTGGAGTGAAGTATATTGTTTCCATCAAGGAAGCTGAAGTCAATGCCTTCATTGACGGATTATGCGATACGATCGCTAGTCCCGAAAGGTTACTTCCTGGCGGCTATCTATATATGACAGACATATTAGGGCATCCACAAACCGTGAATAAGGTTGGAAGGATAATCGCTTCAATGTATGCCAAGAAAAATGTCTCTGTCATTATGACAATGGCAACTAAAGGGATATCATTAGCATACGCCGTGGCAAATTATTTGAATGTTCCAGTTGTCATTGTAAGTAGGAATAATAAAGTAACGGAAGGTTCTACAGTGAGCATCAATTATGTTTCAGGCTCTTCAAAGAGGATTCAGACGATGGTACTCTCTAAAAGAAGCTTGGTTGAGGGTTCGAATGTATTAATTGTAGATGATTTCATGAAAGCTGGGGGTACCATTAATGGTATGGTCAGTTTATTGGATGAATTTAAGGCAACAGTTGCCGGAATTGCGGTGCTGGTCGAATCCGAACATACGGAAGAATGTCTTGTCGAGGACTATGTTTCACTGATCAAGTTGACCCAGGTGGTCGAAAAAGACAAAAAAATCAATGTCAGTCGTGGGAATTATTTTTCGCAAAAATAGGGGGAATCATTTCATGAAAACGATACATACGGATGAAGCACCGGCAGCAATCGGCCCATATTCACAAGGCGTGATCGTGGATAAGTTATTTTTCAGTTCAGGACAAATCCCACTCACTGCTTCTGGTGAGATGGTAACAGGGAATGTTAAGGAACAGACACACCAGGTCTTTAAAAATCTCCAAGCTGTTTTGAAAGAAGCGGGGGCCTCATTGGAAACTGTCATTAAAGCTACGGTATTCATTAAAAGCATGGACGATTTCGGTTCGATTAATGAAATATACGGAGAATATTTTTCAAGTCACAAACCTGCTCGCTCTTGTGTAGAGGTTGCTCGGCTTCCTAAAGATGCACTAGTGGAAATAGAAGTGGTTGCGCTCGTTAAATAAACGGGCGTTTTTTTGTGAATTTTTTTAAGGGGAATTCGTAATGGGTAATTTTCCTGTAATATAAGGGTGATTTTTAGCATTTTTGAAAACTAGGCTGAATTTTCTAAAAAACTTACAGATAATAGAAGGAGTTCACGTTTTTTTGTTGAATATGTACTTTAAGTTTTAACAACAACAAAAAGGGATGGTGAGCTTAAATGGAAGTAACTGACGTAAGATTACGCCGTGTGAATACGGATGGTCGTATGAGAGCTATCGCATCAATTACACTGGATAATGAATTTGTGGTTCATGATATTCGTGTGATCGACGGAAACAATGGTTTATTTGTAGCAATGCCAAGTAAACGAACTCCAGATGGAGAATTCCGGGATATCGCTCATCCAATCAATTCCTCGACACGCGGGAAAATTCAAGAAGCTGTCTTGACAGAATATCACCGATTGGGAGAACTTGAAACTGAATTAGAGGAAGCTGGAGCAGGAGCTTCTTAATTAACCTTGCCTTTAAACTTTAAATTTATAATTCGTGCACCTAGAGCCTACTTCATAAGTAGTGCTCTTTTTTATTTTATTCGGAAACGATAAGTTTAGAACTTATCCCCAGGTATTTGTTTAATTTGGCAAATAGTGTAATGATCACGGTGCTATCTTCAAAAGTTTAAGTACCCGACCTTTTTATTTTTTAAACCTTTTTCCAAAAAAGTGGGGTGGACGGAATGGCATTTACGAAGTTTACCATAACCTCTAATGACCTGAATATGAAATGGATTGGTAACTGAGTTTCGGAATGGGCGTTAACAAAGGATGCAGTGGTCCCTAATGGCATGTACATAGGGCATAATGCGATTATGGCAGTGTTTTGGGATAATGGGGGTAGCTTGTGTTATAAAGGGGAGAAGACATGGTTTCTGTATTATGTCATTATGAAAATAACATGGACCAGGCATGTTATTATTACCTGAATGATTTAAAAGAAGACAAAAAGGGCAGATAATAACGTTTGTAAGGCTGTCAAAAATTAACCTTTGCGGTTGACAATTATATGTACTTTTAATTGTTACCTTGAAAAGAATCACTATTTGAGATAATATTTTTAGTGGATAAAAAGGTAAAATGGAGGCCTGTTATGAGTAATCGCTATGCAATAATATTGGCCGCGGGGCAAGGTACTAGGATGAAATCTAAGCTTTATAAGGTTTTACACCCTGTTTGCGGAAAACCAATGGTACAACATGTCATCGATCAAGTCAATCAACTTCAAATAGAAGATATTGTAACAGTCATCGGCCATGGAGCTGAAAAAGTTCAAGAACAACTTGGTGATTCGTGCGAGTATGCCTTACAAGATCAGCAATTAGGTACGGCACATGCTGTAATGCAAGCGGAAAGCGTTTTATCCGATAAAAGTGGAACGACCCTTGTTATTTGCGGTGACACGCCTTTGATCAAAGCAGAAACGATGAAAGCGCTTATAGCATTGCATGAGCAAAATCAGGCGAAAGCAACAATCTTAACAGCATATGCAGATAACCCTGCTGGCTATGGAAGGGTCCTTCGCGGTGGAGGCGGTCTTGTAGAAAAAATCGTCGAGCATAAGGATGCCACTGATGAAGAAAGATATGTTAAGGAAATAAATACCGGTACATATTGCTTCGATAACCAAGCATTATTTAGCGCGCTGAAAAAAGTTTCAAATGACAATGTCCAAGGAGAATATTACTTACCGGATGTTATTGAAATTTTAAAACAAGAAGGCGAAGTGGTGACGGCCTTCCAATCAAGTGACTTCGAGGAGACATTAGGTGTAAATGACCGAGTGGCTTTATCGCAGGCTGAGCAAATTTTACGGAAACGCATCAATGAATCGCATATGAGAAATGGCGTAACGATCATCGATCCTCTTACTACGTTCATTGAAGCGGATGTGCAGATCGGACAGGATACGATCATTAACCCTGGGTCATGCATAAAAGGAAATAGTATTATCGGGCAGGATTGTTTGATTGGCCCGAATACAGAAATCAAAAATTGTGAAATTGGTGATGGAACGGAAATTCTCCAATCGGTTGTACACGAAAGCAGTATTGGAAGTTCTGTTAAAGTCGGTCCTTTCGCACATGTTAGACCTCAATCAGATATTAAGGATTCCGTTAAAATCGGTAATTTTGTAGAAATTAAAAAGACCGTTTTTGGCAAAGGAAGCAAGGCCTCCCATTTGAGTTATATCGGCGATGCAGAGGTTGGGGAGAATGTTAATATAGGCTGCGGATCTATTACCGTGAATTATGACGGGGAAAATAAACATTTGACGAAGATTGAAGACAATGTCTTCATAGGCTGCAATTCAAATCTTGTTGCACCTGTGACGATAGGAGAAGGAGCATATGTAGCTGCAGGGTCAACCATCACTCAAGATGTACCGCAAGAAGCTCTATCCGTTGCTCGGGCTCGTCAAGTTAATAAAGAAGATTATGTCAAGAAAATGAAATTTAATAAATAACCGACGGAGGTCATCATGTCAAATCAGTATTTAGATCCTAATTTAAAAGTATTCTCTTTAAATTCAAACTTCGATTTAGCTCAAGAAATTGCTGCTGCAATCGGTGTTGAGCTTGGAAAATGTAGCGTAACAAGTTTCAGTGACGGTGAAGTTCAGATTAATATTGAAGAAAGTATTCGTGGCTGTGACGTTTACGTAATCCAATCAACAAGTCAACCAGTCAATGAAAATTTAATGGAACTTTTAATTATGATCGATGCTCTTAAACGTGCTTCAGCTAAAACGATCAATATCGTAATGCCATATTACGGTTATGCCCGACAAGATCGTAAAGCGCGTGCGCGTGAACCAATTACAGCTAAACTAGTTGCTAATCTTTTAGAAACAGCTGGTGCCCACCGTGTAATTACATTAGATCTTCACGCGCCACAAATTCAAGGTTTCTTTGATATTCTGATTGATCACCTTGTTGCTGTTCCGATCTTAGCGGATTTCTTCAAAGAAAAAGATTTAAGTGATATCGTCATCGTTTCTCCTGATCATGGCGGTGTAACACGTGCACGTAAAATGGCAGATCGCCTAAAAGCACCAATTGCCATTATCGATAAGCGCCGCCCAAGACCGAACGTGGCTGAAGTCATGAACATCATAGGTAATATTGAAGGGAAGACAGCTATCCTGATTGATGACATCATCGATACTGCAGGTACTATTACACTAGCGGCCAATGCACTTGTAGAGAATGGTGCTAAAGCAGTTTATGCTTGTTGTACACACCCGGTCCTTTCAGGCCCTGCCATCGAAAGGATTCAAAATTCAACGATCAAGGAATTGGTCGTGACTAACTCGATTGCCCTATCTGAAGATAAGAAAATCGATAAAATTACTGGTCTTTCTGTTGCACCGTTGATTGCAGAGGCAATTATTCGTGTCCATGAGGAACAATCAGTCAGCACATTATTCGATTGATAACAAAACTAATCAAAACGCGGCGAGCCTTCGGGCTCGCTGTATTTTTGTTTGGAATTTTCAAAAAACATTAAATTCGTAGTTGACAGGTATGAATACTAATATTAAAATGGCTATACAAATTCAATTCATATTCATGGAATGAAAACCTATACTGACGCAAGTGCATATTGGTTAACGCCGATCGGACTACCGAAGGCTCCTTTTTACTTACCATTGAACATTAGGCATCTTTTTGCCCTATTGTCCTATTGGTGAAGAAAAGGAGCCTTTTATTTTTATAAATAGTTTAAGAAGGGTGTGCAGAATATGAAAAAACGAAAGATATGGCTGCTGTCCATTTTCAGCATCTTCTTGCTGATAATGAGTGCATGCGGGCAGGAAAAGAACAGTTCCACAAGTGCTGATGCAAAAGAATCGGATAAGACGATCCGAATCGGTTATCAAAAATTCGGGACATTAAATATTTTAAAATCAAAAGGGGAGTTGGAAAGCCATTTAAAGGAAGTGGGGTATACAGTCGATTGGACTGAATTCCCTGCAGGGCCTCAACTGCTTGAAGCCTTGAATGTCGATAGCATTGATTTTGGGCACACAGGGGAGGCGCCACCGATATTTGCACAAGCAGCCAAGGCTCCGCTTGTCTATATTGCCAATCAGCCGGAAAACCCATCAGGAGAGGCTGTAGTCGTACAAAAGGATTCACCCATTAAAAATGTGAAAGATTTAAAGGGTAAGAAGGTTGGCTTAAATAAAGGTTCAAATGTTCATTATCTATTGGTCAAAGCGTTAGAAGAAGCAGGTCTTACTCTTGATGACATTCAGCCCGTCTACTTGCCACCGGCTGATGCGAGGGCTGCTTTTGAAGGAAATCAAATCGATGCCTGGGTAATATGGGATCCATTCTTATCGGCGGCGGAATTGGAACTTAAAACGAAAACGATTCAGGATGGAGAAGGACTAGTGGCGAATCGTGAGTTCTTTTTGGCAACTGATTCATTTGCCGAGAACGAAGAGGCTTTGAAGATCATCAAAGAAGAACTGATGAAAGTTGATAAATGGATTGAAGAAAACCCAACGGATGTCGCTGAGTTTTTATCTCCGGAAATTGGAATGAGTGTGGAGGCATTAGAAAAAACATTAAAAAGAAAAAAATATGGACTTGAGGAGATTTCCAGTACGGTTTTGGATGATCAACAAAAGATTGCCGATACATTTTTTAATCTTAAATTAATTCCAAGCAAGATTAATGTTCTAGACGCATCTGCAGATGTTAAAAAAAAATAAGGGGGAAAATAATATGAAAGTATTTTGGTTTTTGCCATCACATGGGGAAAGTCGCTATTTAGGATCGACAAAGGGAGGGAGGGCGATTACACTTCCTTATTTAAAACAAATAGCTCAGGCAGTCGATCATTTAGGTTTTGAAGGGGCTTTGCTTCCAACGGGCCGTTCCTGTGAGGATGCATGGGTAGTGGGTTCTTCATTGATTTCTGCAACGGAAAGAATGAAATTTTTAGTTGCGATTCGTCCAGGTTTAATGTCGCCAACTTTAGCTGCGCGTATGGCTTCAAGCTTCGACCGGTTGTCGAATGGCCGTCTTTTGATCAATGTTGTAACTGGGGGGGACCCAGTCGAATTGGCAGGTGATGGCGTATTTTTAAATCATAAGGAACGCTATGAGCAAACAAATGAATTTCTCGATATCTGGAGAAAGGAAATGTCTGGTAAGAGTGTGGACTTTGAAGGGGAGCACTTAAAGGTTGAAGGTGGAAATGTTCTGTTGCCACCTGTACAAAAACCATACCCACCGCTCTATTTCGGAGGTTCGTCCGATCCAGCCATCGATATATCAGGAAAACATATTGATGTCTACTTGACTTGGGGTGAGCCGCCGGTGCAAGTGGCTGAAAAAATTGAAAAGGTACGTAAAAAAGCGGCAGAGTATGGACGTAAAGTCAGATTTGGCATTCGCATGCATGTCATTGTAAGAGAAACGGAAGAAGAAGCCTGGCAGGCAGCGGAGGAACTTATTAAATATGTGGATGATGAAATGATTGAAAATTCACAAAATATTTTTGAGCGATTTGATTCAGTAGGTCAGAAGAGGATGTCGCAACTTCATAATGGAAACAGAGATTCACTCGAAATCAGTCCGAACTTATGGGCAGGAGTAGGTCTTGTGCGCGGTGGTGCCGGTACAGCACTAGTCGGAAGTGCTGAAAATGTTGCCGCCAGAATGAAGGAATATGAAGAAACTGGAATAGAATCTTTTATTTTATCCGGGTACCCTCACCTGGAAGAAGCGTACCGTGTGGCAGAATTATTATTCCCTTTACTCCCTGTCGAACAGCAGCAAGTTCCCGTTTCGAAAGCGACGAGTCCATTCGGGGAAATCCTGGCAAATGACCACTACCCTACAAAAGGAAGTGAAAAAGAAGATGCAGGCAAAGTTAAACAAAAAGTTCAATAGTTTTTCCCTTATATCTTGGATCGTACCCATTCTGCTCTTGGTAATTTGGCAGCTGCTGTCTTTGTGGGGGATTCTGTCGGAACGGATATTACCTGCCCCGACTGAGGTCTTTCAAGCTGGCTACGCTTTATTGAAAACAGGGGAACTTATAGATTACATTGGCATCAGTGCCCAGCGGGCCTTCATCGGCTTTTTAATCGGCGGAGTTATTGGTTTTGTACTAGGGTTGTTAAATGGGTTATCATCCATTTCCGAAACATTATTCGATACTTCACTTCAAATGTTGCGTAATATACCACATTTAGCTTTAATACCACTTGTGATTCTATGGTTTGGCATAGAAGAAGAAGCGAAGATATTCCTTGTCGCCTTAGGAGTCCTATTCCCTATCTATTTAAATACATTTCATGGTGTGAAATCGGTGGATAAAGGTTTAATTGAAGCGGCGAGAGTTTATGGGCTAAATGATTTTTCTTTATTCTGGAATGTGATTCTCCCTGCTGCCTTTCCATCCATTTTGGTGGGTGTCCGCTTCTCCCTTGGAATCATGTGGGTCACATTAATTGTTGCAGAAACAATATCCGCTAATTCTGGAATTGGATATATGGCGATGAATGCACGGGAATTCATGAGGATGGATATCGTTGTTCTCAGCATTCTCTTATATGCCTTATTAGGAAAAGTATCGGATGTTTTTGCCAAAATAGTTGAAAAAAGATGCTTAAAATGGCATCCATCGTACCAATGAGGAGGCGTTTATTATGAAAAGTGGAAATTCATTGGAGTTGCAGGGTGTAAAAAAGGATTTTGGGGGATTTGCGGTTTTAAAGGGGATGGACCTTGCTTTTAAAAAAGGGGAATTCATAGCGATTGTCGGTAAGAGTGGGTGTGGAAAGAGTACCTTATTACGTCTTGTGGCAGGTCTGGATAAGCCGACGGCCGGGAAGATACTGGTGAATGGAAAGCCATTAAATGGACTGAATAAATCGTCACGTACAATGTTCCAGGATGGCAGGCTTTTTCCTTGGAAAAATATCCTTCAAAATATTGGTGTCGGCTTAAAAGGGGATTGGAAGCCAAAAGCTATGGAGTTACTGGAGCAAGTGGGGCTTGCAGATCGAGCAAATGATTGGCCATCCGTTTTATCGGGGGGACAGAAACAAAGGATAGCCTTAGCGAGGGCATTGGTGAACGAACCTGACATTCTTCTCTTGGATGAGCCGTTAGGAGCATTGGATGCATTGACGAGGATTGGCATGCAAAGGCTTATAGAAGAACTATGGAGGAAAAGGGATTTTACTGCCTTACTCGTTACACATGATGTTGAAGAAGCCGTACTGCTTGCTGACCGTGTCATACTAATTGAAGAAGGCAAAATCGTCATGAATAAGGAAATCAATTTGCCGAGACCACGGCAAAAGGACAATTTTCAATATTCATCATTAGCTGCCCAAATACTTAACCGAGTCCTGCAAGTCAGGGGCGAAATGGAAAACAAAGCGATTCACGCTTAAACCATAATAGAAAAGAATGAAAAAATTTTTTTACAGGGAATTCCTTTGTTTAGGCATGTGTTTACGCTTAGTGAAGCCTCCCGATTTTACCTTTCATGTTTAATGCCCCACTATTTAGGGAAATGTTAAATATAGAGAAACTTGTAATTTAGAATTAGGAAGGCGGAGGATGTATGAGTAATTTATTAGCTGCAAAAGAACGTACGGATTTAAAACACTCCAATTTAAGGAATTTGAGAGAAAGCGGCGAAATCCCGGCGATAGTATATGGCAATCAAAATGACAGTACCGCCATTTCGGTCAATAATATTGAACTTCAAAAGACTTTAAAGGAAATAGGCCGTAATGGTATCATTTCTTTGGACTTGGAAGGAACGAGTTATAAAGTCATGCTCTCTGACTATCAAAAGGATCCTATAAAGAACTTCATTTATCATGCAGACTTTTTAATTGTGGATATGTCCACTCAATTACAGGCACAAGTTCGCATTAACCTTGTCGGTGTTTGTAAAGGAGTTAAAGACGGTGGTGTCCTTCAGCAGTCTCTTCATGAAGTGACGGTGACGGCTAAACCTAATGAAATTCCTGAATCCATCGACGTTGACGTTACCGAACTTCAGGTAGGGGAAACAATCTACATATCTGATATCGAAACGAATCAGCAAGTTACTATCGACAACGATGGTGAAGAAGTTGTTGCATCTGTTTTGGCTCCTCGTCAGGAAGAGGAAATAGGTACGGGTGAACAACAAGATGGAGGTATCCCTGAAAATGCAGAGGGCAGGGAGACAAAAGCAACACCAGAGTCATGATGCCGAGATTAAACAAGTGAGTCATGATATAATAGACGTAGCTCTTAATGAGTTACGTCTTTTCAATCTTTGGATTCGTTCATCCAGACTGTTCCATTTTTAGGAATTGATTCCTTTAATTAGGGTTTATTTCTAATTAGTTCTCCGGTCGCTTGCAGTCCACCTTGAAATTAGGGTACTATTTTTCTAAGATCAATGATTTTGGAAAAACTTCGTCCCAACGTAACTCCCTAAATAACCGTAATGACGGAGTGTGAATCATGAAAATTATTGTAGGGTTAGGGAACCCAGGTAAACAATACGAAAAAACTCGGCATAACGTCGGATTTGAAGTAATAGATGAGTTATCCAGAAAATGGTCGATTCCACTTGATCAAGCAAAACATAAGGGGATCTATGGTGTGGGAATGGTAAAGGGAGAGAAAGTTTTATTGCTTAAACCCTTAACCTACATGAATTTATCAGGAGAGTCCATTTCGGCTGTCATGCATTTCTTTAAGGTGGATATTGCGGATGTAGTCATTATATATGATGACCTTGATTTGCCACCAGGGAAGCTTCGCCTTCGTCAAAAAGGAAGTGCAGGCGGTCATAATGGGATAAAATCTTCAATTGCCCATTTGGGTACGCAAGAATTCAATCGAATCAGAATAGGCATTGGCCGTCCGATAGGCCGTATTCCAGTACCTGATTATGTATTAGGGCGTTTTACCCCTGAGGAATGGGATCATGTAGGGGCAACAATCGAAAAAAGCGCAGCTTCTTGTGAAGCCTGGATAGAAAAACCATTTATACAGGTCATGAACGAATATAACCAATAGGCAAAGAGTAGATATAAGAAAGAATAATTCTTCCTGTTTCGCTGAATAAATCCCCTCTACTTTTGTACATACTAACACTATTACTAAAATAGGGGGTTACGAAATGGCTCTCCATTATCGATGCCGACATTGCGGAACTAAACTGGGCTCAATCGAGGCACACTCACTGAGTACGGAGCAGTTAGGTTTTAATCAACTTACCGATGAAGAGCGACAAGAGATGATCGTTTATGATTCTGAAGGGGATATGCATGTAAGGGCGATATGTGAAGATTGTCATGAATCGCTGCAGAGAAACCCCGAATTATATGAAAACGATTATATTATTCATTAGCGGGAGAGGGCTTTGGACAAAATCCAAAGCATTTTTCCGTTTGTCTGGTTTACACGGGCATATAAAATGAGAAATTGCCGTTAATAAAGAGGACGCTTGGTTGAAATGGCCAAGTTTAAATACAAGGATTTCAAATGGTTTTAGCATGTTTAGAGAGGGGGAAATAAAATGAATGGATTGCAAAACTTGTTCTCCAAACAAGATGATGTTCATTCGTTAATAGCCGGCATTGATGAAGGACTTAAGGAACAAATCGTCTCTGGTCTGACAGGTTCCTCAAGATCACTATTGCTGGCTTCCGTATATGAAAAGACGAATAGGCCGATTTTATTAGTTACCCATAATTTATTGCAAGCACAAAAATTCCATGAGGACTTATCCAGCTTCATTCCCGAGGAAGAATTATATATATATCCCGCCAATGAATTGATTGCGGCTGATTTGAGTGTGGCCAGTCCGGAATTAAGGGCCCAACGTATAGAGGCATTAAACTTTTGGGCGGAGGGAAAGAAAGGGATTGTCATTGCGCCGATTCCCGGGGTCCGTCGTGTGCTTCCTTCAAAGGATATTTGGAAGAGGCATCAGCTTACGTTTAATTTAGGGGAAGACATCGAGCTTGAACCAACGCTTAATAAATTCATTGCTATGGGTTATAACCGGTCTGAAATGGTTGCTTCTCCAGGTGAATTCAGTATCCGGGGCGGTATAATCGATATTTATCCAATCACGGAACCTAATCCAATACGAATTGAATTATTCGATACCGAAATAGATTCAATAAGGACTTTTTCAAGCGAAGATCAGCGATCCATCGAGAAACTCAAGAAAGTGACGATCGGTCCCGTCAGTGAGGCTTTGCTAGAGACAGAGCACATCGAAAGAATCATAACAAGGCTTGAGAGCGGATTAAGTAAAAGTTTGAAGAAGCTTAAAGATGAAAAAACCAAGGAACAACTGGTTCAAACGATCAGCTATGAACTTGAACAGCTGAAAATGGGAAATAAACCAGACCAAATCTTTAAATACTTAAGTTTAGCTTATGAAAATCCAGCTAGTTTAATAGATTATTTACCTGTAAATGGTTTGGTTTTCTTAGACGAAATCAGTAGAATCCAGGAAATCAATGATTCTTTGGAAAAGGAAGAGGCTGGTTGGTACACGGATCTTTTAAGTCAGGGACAGATTATCCATGACATAAAATTGGCTCATCCCATGCAGGAATTAATAATGAAATCCAGCAGGCCGTTTGTTTACCTTTCATTATTTTTACGGCATGTACCGCATACGAATCCTCAGAATATCCTGAATTTTGCCAGTAAACAAATGCAAAATTTCCACGGCCAGATGAATGTGTTCAAAGCTGAACTGGAACGTTGGAAAAAAGGGAAATTTACAGTCGTCATACTTGGACAGGATGATGAACGGGTAAAAAAACTGCATTCGGTTTTAGCCGATTACGATATAGAGGCCGCAGAACTGTTTGATGCGAACAGCATTCTTCCAGGTAAAGTACAGATTTTACGCGGCAGTCTAAATAGCGGCTTTGAATTGCCCATGCAGAAATTCAGTATCATTACGGAAACGGAATTGTTTAATAAGAAGTCAAAGAAATCGACACGGAGACAGAAACTATCGAATGCAGAGCGAATCAAGAGTTATTCCGAACTAAAGATCGGTGACTATGTCGTTCATGTTAACCATGGTATCGGGAAATATTTAGGAATTGAAACACTTACGATAAATGGGGTCCATAAAGATTATCTACATATTCGTTATCAAGCTGATGACAAATTGTATGTTCCTGTTGACCAAATTGATCTTGTCCAAAAATATGTCGGTTCAGAAGGGAAAGAACCGAAGCTTTATAAGCTAGGCGGAACGGAATGGAAACGTGTCAAAAGCAAGGTTCAATCATCAGTTGAAAACATTGCTGATGATTTAATCAAGTTATATGCAGAAAGGGAAGCGGCAAAGGGCTATGCTTTTTCACCTGATGGTGATATGCAGAGAGAGTTCGAAACTTCATTCGCTTATAATGAAACGGAAGATCAATTACGCTCTATAGTCGAAATCAAAAAGGATATGGAACGGGAACGGCCGATGGATCGTTTATTATGCGGCGATGTCGGATATGGGAAGACAGAGGTGGCCATCCGTGCCGCTTTTAAAGCCATTATGGATGGCAAGCAAGTTGCATTTCTTGTTCCGACCACCATCCTCGCCCAGCAGCATTTTGAAACACTAAGGGAACGCTTTCAGGAATATCCGATTTCGATTGGTCTTATGAGCCGTTTCCGGACGAAAAAACAGCAAACGGAAACGATTAAAGGATTGAAGGCCGGCACAGTGGATATTGTGGTAGGCACACACAGGATTTTATCCAAAGATCTAGTTTATCGCGATTTGGGTTTGCTTATCATAGATGAAGAACAGCGTTTTGGCGTTACACATAAGGAGAAGATCAAACGGTTAAAAACAAATGTGGATGTACTGACTTTGACTGCGACGCCGATTCCAAGGACCCTTCATATGTCCATGCTGGGCGTGAGGGACTTGTCCGTTATCGAAACACCTCCTGAGAATCGCTTCCCGATTCAAACTTATGTGATGGAGTATAATGGCTCGTTGGTAACGGAAGCGATAGAACGGGAATTGGCCAGGGATGGCCAGGTTTATTTCCTATACAATCGGGTAGAGGATATAGCAAGAAAAGCAGAAGAAATTTCCATGTTGGTACCCGATGCCCGTGTGACATTTGCTCATGGGCAAATGTCAGAGCAAGAGCTGGAAGCAGTCATGTTTGGCTTTTTAGAGGGTGAATATGATGTTTTGGTAAGTACAACCATTATAGAGACAGGTGTCGATATCCCGAATGTCAATACGCTAATAGTGAATGAAGCAGATAGAATGGGACTTTCACAGCTCTATCAGCTACGTGGCCGTGTAGGGCGATCCAATCGGGTGGCATATGCGTTCTTTACTTATAGGAAAGATAAAGTATTGACGGAAGTCGCAGAAAAACGTCTCCAATCCATTAAGGAGTTTACAGAATTGGGTTCAGGGTTCAAAATTGCGATGCGTGATTTATCCATCAGGGGAGCTGGAAATATTCTAGGGGCTCAACAACATGGCTTCATCGATTCAGTTGGTTTTGATTTGTACTCACAAATGTTGAAAGAAGCAGTGGATGCAAAACGTAATGACCAACCAATCGAAGAAAAGAACACCCTTGAAATTGACGTTGAAGTGGATGCATATATACCTGATGCCTACATAATGGATGGACATCAGAAAATAGAAATGTATAAAAGGTTCAGGGGCATTACCTCACTTGAAGAAGTGGAAGAATTACAAGATGAAATGCTCGATCGTTTCGGAGAGTATCCCGAAGAAGTTGCCTATTTATTCATGATCGCCGAGATGAAGGTATATGCTGAAAAAGCTGGAATTGAAAGCATTAAACAATTGAAGCAGGAAATCAGCATTCTTATTAGGGAAAAGGTAAGCAGCGATGTGGATGGACAAAAGGTGTTTGAGTTGGGATCGAAGTATGGCCGTATGGTGGGTTTTGGCATGGATGGCAACCGAATGAAGCTAGTCCTGCACATAAAAGGCGTAGAACAAAGCAAATGGCTTAATATCCTATTTGAGATGGCCAAGGGCCTACAGCATGTAAAAAAAGAGACTCAAACCACAAAAAACTAAAAGTGAATGATTGTCCTCTTGAAGAAATGTTTTTTAAGATACCATGGTAAAAGAATGCAACGAAAAGAAAAATTTTTTCAAAGTGCATAGAACTTACCATTAGAAAAATACTAAGTACAATAGCTGGTGATGATTTTGCTACAAAAAGAGGATTTATCAAATCAATTAGATGAAAGTGAGGCAACATTAGATGAAAGCAACTGGTATCGTTCGCCGAATTGATGATTTAGGAAGAGTCGTCATCCCGAAAGAAATTCGAAGGACCCTCCGTATTCGTGAAGGGGATCCATTGGAAATCTTTGTAGACAGAGATGGAGAAGTCATCTTAAAGAAATATTCTCCTATTAGTGAATTAGGCGATTTTGCAAGAGAATATGCAGAAGCACTTTATGATAGCCTTGGAAACCCAGTTATGATTTGTGACAGGGATACTTACATTGCGGTGGCAGGTGGCTCCAAAAAAGAATACTTAAATAAAAGCGTTAGTGAACTAGTGGAAAAAATCATGGAAGAAAGAAATCCTGTCTTGGAATCTCCAAATGGACAAATTTCCTTCGTTGATTCAAATGACGAAGAGGTCCAATCATATACTGCAGCTCCGATCATTGCGAGTGGCGACCCGATTGGTGCCGTCTTGATTTTCTCTAAAGAAGGTACCATTGGAGAAGTGGAACAGAAATCGGTTGAAACAGCAGCAAGTTTCCTAGCTAGACAAATGGAACAGTAAGCTTGGACATGCCATTATATTTTTAGATGTGGAAAGGGCAGCAACCGCTGCCCTTTTTGCTTTTTATTAAACGGATTGGGGAGGACAATAAAAAAGGAGGAGTATTTTCTTTGAGGTGAATATGGAAATTAATTAACAGTATGGTTACAAATGAAAATTAACCACTTGAATTATGCTATAATAACTACCACATATGAGTGAAAAGGGGAAAAAGAATGGCTGAAAAGCCTTATAAAACTTCAAATGAACTTTTTCGAGGTGCGCTGATCCTGAGCGCAGCAGCGATTATCGTTAAAGTTTTGAGTGCGGCATATCGCATACCTTACCAGAACATAGCAGGCGACATCGGATTTTATATCTATCAGCAGGTATATCCCTTCTACGGTGTTGCTTTTACATTATCAACACTTGGTTTCCCTGTTGTCATATCCAAATTGATCGCAGAGCGGGAGTCTTCAAAAAATAATTTTGCGGTCAAGGACATTTTAGTCACCTCATTCGTCGTCTTAAGTTCGATAGGAATCATGATGTTTGCTGCACTGTTCCTTGGCGCAGATTGGATTGCCGGATGGATGAAGGATCCGAATTTAGCCAGCCTGCTAAGAATCATTGCCTATTCCTATTTATTAATGCCGATTTCATCTGTATTAAGAGGCTATTTTCAAGGAATAAACGACATGATACCTACGGCGAGTTCGCAGGTCGCTGAACAATGTATCCGTGTATTGACGATACTGGTGCTTTCTACAATATTCGTGTATCAGGGCTACTCTCATTATGTGGTCGGTAAGGGGGCGGTCTTCGGTTCGATTACTGGCGGCATAACTGGACTGGTACTTCTTATTGCTTTCGTTATTTTAAAAGAAGAATGGAAGCTTTTTTTACGAATGAAAATCAAACCGGTTAGTTTCATCAAGATTTCCAAAGTCCTGGTTTTCCAAGGGTTGGCGTTTTGCATAACTGGCTTGATCCTTATCTTGTTTCAGTTTGTTGATTCACTGCACCTGTATTCGCTGTTAAGGGATACGGGGATGGGGGAAAGGGAAGCTAAAGAATGGAAAGGGGTATATGACCGTGGACAGCCTTTGCTTCAGCTAGGGACAGTCGTGGCAAATTCTTTTGCATTGGCGCTTGTACCTGTAATATCTGGCTTTGTTAAGAAGAAAAGTGAACAAGAATTACTCAATAAAATTAAATTGGCGCTGCGTGTAAGTACGACAATTGGACTTGCTGCTGCGATTGGACTGTTAGTAACGATTAAGCCGGTCAATCAAATGCTGTTCACGGATGCCAAAGGGACAATTACTTTAGCAATTTTCTCCTTATCGATTTTATTCACATCCATCATAATGGCAGAAGCGGCAGTGCTTCAAAGTTTAGGTTATTCGTTTGTGCCGGTGATCATTACGATTATAGGGGTGGGTAGCAAGTGGGCTTTAAATCTTGTTCTTGTGCCCCATTACAAAACCGCTGGAGCAGCCTCGGCAACCGTACTTGCATTTATGATCATGACTGCATTATTTTATACGGTATTGAGAGTACATATTAAAAAGACATTAATTGAAAAGAAGTACCTGTTAATAATTTTGAAGAGTACGGTTTACATGGGTACGGTGGTTCTTTTATTCAATGCCTTATTCCAATTGATGTTTCCAGGTGAGAGCCGAATGTTAGCTACAATCCAAGCGCTGATAGGTGTAGGGATCGGTGCGGCCGTTTTTGTGATGACCGCCATTCGTGCAGGTTTATTTGGCGAAGAAGAGCTTTCACTTATACCTGCTGGATCAAAGCTTAAACGATTTATAATAACGAATAGGAGTATACGAGATGAATGAGATTACGATAATAGGCCTTGGTGCAGGGGATTTAGATCAGCTTCCACTAGGGATTTATAAAAAATTGACACAAACTGAACAATGCTTCGTCAGAACGATAGATCATCCTGTAATCGGGGATTTGAAAAGGGAAGGAATCAATTTCACGGCTTTTGACGGGATATATGAAAAGCACGACCAATTTGAAGCGGTATATGAAGAGATTGCTGAAACACTATTACAGGAGGCTTCAAGCCGTTCCGTTCTTTACGCGGTTCCAGGGCATCCGATGGTTGCAGAAAAAACGGTTCAGCTTTTGCTCGAAAAGGGTCCGTCTCTAGGAATAGCCATTAAGTTAGAAGGCGGTCAAAGTTTTCTTGATCCCTTGTTTCAGGCTGTTCAAATCGATCCGATTGAAGGGTTCCAGCTTTTGGATGGTACAGATCTTTCTCCGGATGATTTACACATTACCCAGCACATGATAATCGGGCAGGTGTATGATGCTTTCAGTGCGTCTAATGTGAAGTTGACCTTAATGGAAAAGCTTCCGGATGACTACGAGGTATATATCGTTACAGCGGCAGGCAGCAGTCAGGAGAAAGTGACAAAGTGCGCTCTGTTCGAACTCGACCGTCAGATGGAGTTAAGTAACTTGACGAGTGTTTATGTCCCGCCTGTTAGAGAAGAAGCGTTACGGTATCGGGAGTTTTCTAAGCTGCGGCAGGTCATTGCAGAACTTAGAGGTCCTGGCGGATGCCCTTGGGATAAGAAACAGACTCATGAAAGCTTGAAGAAATATCTAATAGAAGAGGCATACGAGCTTATTGATTCCATCGATGAAGAGGACGATGAGGGCATGGTTGGTGAACTTGGGGATGTACTCCTTCAGGTGATGCTTCATTCTCAAATTGGCGAAGATGAGGGAATGTTCACGGTAGATGATGTGATTGAAGGTATTACTGCAAAAATGATTCGGCGCCACCCTCATGTATTCGGGGATGTTGAGGTGAATGGCGAGGAAGATGTTTTAGTGAACTGGCAGAAAATCAAAGAAGATGAGAAAGGGAGCGAAACAAAGGCTTCAATTTCCATTCTGGATGGTATTGAGAAATCGCTGCCAAACTTACTTCGGGCAGAAGAGTACCAAAAAAGGGCTGCGAAGGTTGGCTTTGATTGGGATGAGGTTTCCGAAGCGTGGAAAAAGGTTATAGAAGAAGTGCAGGAATTAGAAGAGGAAATATTAAGCCCAAATCGGGATGTCGAAAGAATTAAATCAGAGCTGGGCGACCTCTTTTTTGCGCTTGTCAACATTTCACGTTATTATGACATACAAGCAGAAGAAGCCGTCTACAAAGCAAACCAGAAATTTCACCAGCGTTTTACATATATAGAAAAGAGCATTCAAAGGGCAGACAAAAAGTTTGAGGATTATACATTAGAAGAACTGGATTCATATTGGGATGAGGCAAAAGCTAAAGGACTTTAATTAAGGGAGAGATTTGAATGTCGATGAGGTTAGATAAATTCCTAAAAGTTTCAAGGTTGATCAAGCGCCGCACACTTGCGAAAGAAGTTGCGGATAAAGGGAGAATCACGATTAACGGACAACAGGCAAAAGCAAGTTCGAGTGTTAAAGATGGCGATGAATTAACTGTACGATTCGGTCAAAAGCTGGTTACAGTGCGAGTCGATAAAATTCAAGAAACGACGAAAAAAGAAGCGGCTGCAGATATGTATTCCATCATAAAGGAAGAGAAGCTAGCAGAGGAGTGAGGACAGGCTTGGTTCTAATTCCCTTCTTACAGACATACACTTGTACAAAATCAGTGGTACTGTGAGGGATGAAAAAATGAGCCAATATATTGATCCGAATGCTGGTTACACAAAGGGAACGATCCAAGAGCATGATGTAACGATGAAAGGCCGCCGTTTACTTGATATTACCGGTGTCAAACAAGTGGAGAGCTTTGATAATGAAGAGTTTTTGCTAGAAACGTCAATGGGATTCTTATCTATCCGGGGTCAAAACTTGCAAATGAAGAATTTAGACGTTGATAAAGGCATCGTTTCCATTAAGGGAAAGATTTTCGACCTTGTTTATTTAGATGAACAATCAGGGGAGAAAGCTAAAGGCTTCTTTGGCAAATTATTCAAATGACCTTAACGACCCAATTTTATACGTTGCTTGCGATGATAGGCATGGGCAGTGCTTTTGGGGCTGCCCTGGATACGTATAGCCGGTTCCTGAAGCGTTCAGAAAGGAAAAGGTGGATTGTATTCATCCATGATTTCCTTTTCTGGATCATTCAGGGTCTCCTTATTTTTTATGTTTTGTTTTTAGTGAATGAGGGAGAGTTTCGCCTCTATTTATTTTTGGCCTTATTATGCGGTTTTTCAGCTTATCAAGCACTTTTCAAAGGGTTATATCAACGTTTTTTAGAGCTTTTGATAATACTGGTGATAAAGTTGGCGAGATTTATAGCTGATTCTGTTCACATGCTGATATTTCTTCCGATAAAATGGGTAATAGTATCTGTAATAGCCATCATCATCGGGATAGGTAAGTTCGTTTTAGCATTACTAAAATGGGCGGGGAAAATACTGCTCTTTATTTTAAATATTTTCTGGAGACCACTAAAATGGATTCTGACCCAAATATGGAATTTGTTGCCGGTTTTTGTTACAAAAAACGTCGGGAAGTTTTATAATAAGGGAAAAGGGATTTTATTGAAAATAAAGAATTCTATAAGTAGAACGCTAAATAGATGGAGAACTAAAAAGAAATGAGGAGCGATAATACATGAGTAGCCTTGGTAAAAGGAAAGTGGCAAAAATAGATAATCCCTACGTCGCTCAACAAGAGAAAAAAGTACAAACAGTAGAAAAAAAGAAGCGTGGTCTAATGCGTAGATTAACGCTTTACTCAGTTTTCGCCGCTGTCTTTTTGATTTTGGCTGTTTCCACCCTTATAACGCAAAATGTTGCACTTGATGAGAAAGTTCAACAGAGGGAAGAATTGAAGGGTAAGTTAGCTAAATTGGAAAAGGACGAGACCCTTCTTAAAGAAGAAATCGTAAAGCTTAATGACGATGACTATATAGCGAAAATAGCCAGACGGGATTATTTCTTATCTGAAAAAGGTGAAATCATTTTTACCCTTCCAAAAGGGAAGGAAGATAGTGACTAATATTGACACTGTTTTTTTACTTTCGTTATAATATAGAGTGAAGAGATTTTTTAACATTTCTAAGGAGGAACATTTTTTTTATGTCAATCGAAGTAGGCAGCAAGTTACAAGGTAAAGTAACAGGCATAACTAATTTTGGTGCATTTGTAGAGCTCCCTCAAGGTTCAACCGGTCTTGTCCATATCAGTGAAGTGGCTGATAACTATGTCAAAGATATCAATGATCATTTAAAAGTGGGCGATACAGTCGAGGTGAAAGTCATCAATGTGAAAGATGGCAAGATTGGCTTGTCCATAAAAAAAGCGATAGACCGTCCTGAAACTGAGCAAAAACCTGCATACACACCACGTCCGCGCCAAGGAAGAGGGAATGACAGCCGTTCCAAAGACTTCCGCTCGAAAGGTAATAGTTTCCAACCCAAGGAAAACTTTGAGCAAAAAATGGCTAAATTCTTAAAAGATAGTGAAGACCGCTTAACGACCCTTAAACGTAGCACCGAAACGAAACGGGGAGGTCGAGGCGGAAGACGCGGATAAAAACTGCTGCTGAAAAAATAATAGTTTAGCAACTTTTCCTGTGAAATTATTCATAGTGTAGATAAAGGCAAGCTTGCTGGCTTGTCTTCTTTTAATTATAAAACGCTTTACTTATGGTAATAAAACTTTCAACGACAATAAAAAGCGCCTCTGTACACTTATTCGGATAAGTGTACAGAGGCGCTTTCGATGTATATGATGACCCGTACGGGATTCGAACCCGTGTTACCGCCGTGAAAGGGCGGTGTCTTAACCGCTTGACCAACGGGCCGTGATTTTAATAAAAAAGGATAGCGGCAGAGGGGATCGAACCCCCGACCTCACGGGTATGAACCGTACGCTCTAGCCAGCTGAGCTACGCCGCCATAATGGTAAGTGCTACTGAAGCACAAGTTATATCTTACATTCGTGAAGAAAAAATGTCAACAAAAAAATAAAGTTTGTCGGTTTCCATTTCCTTATTTTTTATTCATGTTATTTTCCGCAAAAATAACCTAAAAACTTTGCTTTTCTTCAAAAAAAAAAGAACGCCTGTTTCTGTATTGAAATAAAAGGTATAAAAACCTGTATACAAATGATTGTTCAAGAAGAATTTCGTCGAACGTTTTTCTTATCTGCTTATAAAATTCTGACAAAAAAATAAACAAGCTCTCTTTATAATAAAAATCACTAATACGAATGGGGTGTTGAAATGGAAAAAGTGGAAAGACCTATGATGGAACCTCTTGGAGACGTTCAGTTAAAAGAAGCGAAGGCAGGGGCCATCAACTGGATCCAACAACTGCAAATGAAGACGGAAGATATATTCATAAAGAAAGGTATCTCTTTAGCCATTATCGGTTTTTTATTAGGACGGGCATTAATTCTTTCTCAGTTGGCACCATTTGGACTTCCGTTTTTCGCAGCAGTTTTTCTCATGAGGCGTGACAGGGCTCCACTAGCTTTATTCGGATTGATTGCAGGTGGGCTCACCGTTCACTATTCCAATAGTTTGGTTATCTTTTCATCGGCGTTCCTGCTTCTGTTATTTCATAAGATCAAGAAGCCCGCCGTTGAAGGACAATTCAAAACGATGTCAATGTACGTCTTTGCTTCACTATTCCTGGTCAACCTGGCCGAGCAATATCTGGTATTTCGAACGATTCAGCTGTACGACTTAATGATGATAGGAGTAGAGGCGGGACTCGCCATGATTTTAACCTTAATCTTCATACAGTCCATCCCGCTGCTAACCATACGGACAAAATCCCAATCATTAAAGACGGAGGAAATCGTCAGCCTCATTATCTTACTGGCTTCGGTGATGACTGGAACCATAGGCTGGATGATATACGATTTGTCACTCGACCATATATTCTCACGATACCTGGTCCTCCTCTTTGGGCTGGCGGGAGGGGCCGCCATAGGCTCCACTGTAGGTGTAGTTACTGGATTGATATTCAGCTTGGCAAGTATTGCAAGTCTTTATCAAATGAGCCTTCTCGCTTTTTCTGGACTTCTGGGCGGGTTGTTGAAGGAGGGAAGGAAGATAGGGGTCGCCGTAGGCCTCTTAATTGCTACGTTACTGATAGGTTTATATGGTGAGGGCACCAATAATATTATGGTGACCCTTTATGAATCACTTGTAGCTGTGGCTTTATTTATATTAACACCGTCATCCATAATCAATAAAATAGCGAAACACATACCGGGAACCGTCGAGAGTTCTGATGAACAGCAGCAGTATGCCCGGAAAGTGAGGGATGTTACGGCTCAAAGGGTGGAGCAATTCTCACATGTATTTGAGGCGCTTTCAAATAGCTTTTCCCAAGTGGATGAAAGGGGGAGATTGGAGGAAGATGAGAAAGAATTCGATTACTTCTTGAGTAATGTAACGGAAAAGACGTGCCAGCTCTGTTTTAAAAAGGAACAATGCTGGTCCAAGAACTTCAATACAACCTATGACGGTATGCAGGAAATTATGATTCAATTAAGTGAAAATGGTGGACAGCTCCCACAAAAGACTTCGAAAGAATGGGGGAAATATTGCAGCCGCGGACCACAGGTCATTGGGGCGATATCACAGGAACTTACTTATTTTGAAGCAAACCAAAAGTTAAAAAGGCAGGTGAAAGAAAGCCGGAAACTAGTGGCAGACCAGCTGAGGGGCGTTTCTGCAGTAATGGATGATTTTGCGAAAGAAATACAAAGGGAAAGGAAAAATCATCATGTACATGAAGAATCCATCATGGAAGCCATCCAGGATTTTGGCCTCCATATAGGCTATGTGGAAATATACAGTCTAGAACAAGGAAGTGTCGATATAGAAATGAGTGTCCCATACTGCCAGGGCAGAGGGGAATGTGAAAAGTTGATAGCCCCTATGCTTTCGGACATTTTAGGGGAAACGATAGTCGTTCATTCAGAAGAGTGTGCAACGTATCCAAACGGGCAATGTGAGGTGATATTTAGGTCAGCAAAAAAATTCACGGTCGAAACGGGTGTGGCTCATGCTGCCAAGGGGGGAGGGCTTGTTTCAGGAGATAGTTATACGACCATGGAAATTGGTTGCGGTAAATTCGCAATAGCCATTAGTGATGGTATGGGAAATGGGGAAAGGGCCCATTTTGAAAGTACAGAGACATTAAAGCTGCTTCAAAAATTTTTACAATCGGGAATAGAAGAAAAAATAGCCATTAAATCCGTAAACTCCGTATTATCTCTACGCACTACCGATGAAATATTTTCAACTCTTGATTTGGCAATGATTGATCTTCAGGACGCAAGGGCTAAGTTTTTAAAAATCTGTTCGATACCGAGTTTCATTAAAAGGGGGGATAGGATAATAAAAATTGAATCGAGTAACCTGCCTATGGGAATCATCCAGGATTTCGATGTTGATGTTGTATCAGAAGAGCTGAAGGCAGGGGATATATTAATCATGATGAGCGATGGAGTGTTCGATGGTCCCTCCCATGTCGAAAATATCGAGTTCTGGCTTAAACGAAAGATCAAGGAAATGGAGACAGAAGATCCGCAGGAAATTTCGGATTTAATATTGGAAGAGGTCATCCGAACAAAAGGGATCATAGATGATGATATGACAGTGGTTACATCGAAAATTAAGCATAACACACCGAAATGGGCTTCCATTCCCGTTTCTCCAAAACGTAAAAAGGCCCAGTAGGGGCCGTTCATATATATAAAATAAATAAAACCAAAATGAGGTGGAAAAATGGAAGACGGTTGAAAGGTAGAGGGTTGAACTCTTTTCAATCACTTCCCTCCATGATGTGATTTGATGCGATGTCTTCTGCGTATAATTTCCCCCTTTTTAGTCAATTATGGTAACAAATTGATAGGAAGGGAGAGCAAAACATGAAAGCAGGAACATTAAGACAGATTTTGCTTATAACCGACGGATGTTCAAATCATGGTGAAGAACCGTCTGCCATGGCTGAATTAGCAAGGGAGCAAGGCATAACCATCAATGTCATAGGTGTCATGGAAAATGATGTGATAGATGAAAAGGGGCTTAAGGAAATTGAGAAGATTGCTGGTTCTGGGGGTGGCGTAAGTCAAATAGTCTATTCTCAGCAGTTGTCCCAAACCGTCCAAATGGTGACCCAAAAGGCAATGACTCAAACTATACAGGGAGTTATCAATCGTGAACTTCAACAAATATTGGGAGATTCAAAAACGATGGAGGATCTTCCGCCTGATAAACGTGGAGAGGTAATGGAGGTGGTCGATGAGCTTGGGGAAACAAGCAAGCTCGAAGTACTGATTCTTGTTGATACAAGTGCAAGCATGAAACATAAACTGCCTACAGTAAAAGATTCCTTATTAGATCTCTCCCTTAGTATGAATGCAAGAATGGGTGACAGCCGTTTTTCCGTATTCGTATTTCCTGGGAAAAGAAATGATGTGGAAAAGTTGCTGGATTGGACGCCGAACCTTGAAGCCTTGACGGCAACTTTTCCTAAGCTTAGTACAGGGGGACTTACTCCGACAGGTCCAGCCATTCGTGAAGCTTTGACATATTTCAATAAAAAACGTTCATTGAGGGGATTGTTATCACATGATGATGAACAATACTTTGAGGAATCAATGTAACCTCCTCCCTGGCGGTTTGGTCACTGGAAAATGGAATAAAAACGAGTACAGAATAATTAAGGAATTGGGGTGTGGAGCGAACGGGATCGTCTATTTGGTTGAAAGTGAAAATCGTCATTATGCTTTAAAACTCAGTGATAATGGGACGTCCATTATTTCGGAGATGAATATCCTAAAATCCTTCTCAAAGGTCCAGGGGTCTACCCTTGGACCTTCCTTTTTGGAAGCGGATGATTTCATCAAAACAGGAAAGCAGCTCCCGTTTTATGTCATGGAATATATCCATGGACACGATTTTTTGCGTTTCATTGAAAAGAAAGGGCCATCGTGGATCGGGGTTTTAATGCTTCAGCTTTTAACCAGTTTATCTGCCCTTCATACAAATGGCTGGGTGTTCGGGGATTTAAAACCTGAGAATTTGATAGTGACTTCACCAGCATACAAAGTGCGGTGCGTCGATGTAGGCGGAACCACCTTAATTGGCCGATCTGTTAAAGAATTCACCGAGTTCTTCGACAGAGGTTACTGGGGACTTGGATCAAGAAAGGCTGATCCGCAGTATGACTTGTTCGCTGTGGCGATGATTATCATCAATTCTTCCTACCCTAAACGTTTCCACAAGAACGGGGAGGGGTATAGACAGCTTAACGACATGATTAAACAGAAAAAGGAATTGCACCCATATAGAAAGATGTTGGATAAAGCACTCCGTGGGCAGTATGATTCAGCCCTCCAAATGCGTGAGGATTTAGTCACTGTGTTAAGTAAGCAAAATCATTTGAAGACAAAGGGCCCGAGCCAGGCAGCGACGAGGCAGCCTTCAACAAAGCAACCTGCAACAAGGCAGGCCAGAAGGTCCCAAAACCATTCCAACAATAAGAGGGGGGGGGTTTTTGAAACCTTTTTACTGGTTGCCATAATATCAATGCTCTATGTTCTTTACATATATGAACAGTTGTTATGATATAGTTAATGGATGGATGCATGGAATAATTGAAACCATTTCATGTTAGAATCGTATAAACTAATACCTGTTCATAAAGAAGGAAGATTGTATGTTAAAGGATAAAGTTCTGAATACCATTTATAGAAACGAATTGATTCAGGAAAACTCGAAGTTGCTCATAGGGGTTTCAGGGGGACCGGACTCGTTGGTGCTTCTCCATATCCTTAAGGAAATTCAATCTCTTTTTCATTACGAGATGATCGTTGCAAGTGTTGACCATATGTTTCGTGGTGAGGAATCATATGAAGATTATAAATATGTCGAGCATATATGTGAACAGTGGGGCATCGCATTTGAAGGAAAAAGGATTGATGTTCCTGCCCGGATGGAACAGACGGGGGAAAGTTCACAAATAACGTCAAGAAAGGCACGTTTTGCTTTCTATGAAGAAATGATGGATAAGCATCAAGCCTCCACTCTTGTCCTGGGACATCATGGAGATGATCAAATCGAAACGATGCTCATGCGTTTAACAAGAGGGGCGACAGGTAAGGCAAGAGCAGGTATTCCTATAAAGAGACGTTTTCACACGGGTCATTTAATCAGGCCATTTCTTGAAATCACGAAAGGCCAAATTATCGAATATGCGGGTCATCATAATATTGAACCAAGGTTTGATCCGAGCAATGATAAAGATGACTATGTAAGAAATCGCTTTAGACATGAAGTTCTTCCATTTTTAAAGAAAGAAAATAGAAAGGTTCATGAGCATTTTCAACGATTCAGTGAAGAACTTTATGAAGATGAAGAGTTTTTTCAGAACCTGGTTTCAAGCAAAATGACCGAGGTTTGGATCCATCAGGATAAGGATCAAGCGGTTATTCAGATTGATAAGGTTCTCGCGATGCCTAAACCTTTACAAAGAAGAGCGATTCAACTAATATTAAACTATCTTTATTTGGAGAGACCTTCATCGCTTTCGGCATTACATATTGATCAACTTTTAGTTTTGTTTTTAAATCCTCAACCATCTGCAGAATTGCATCTTCCGGAGGGCCTTATTGCTGAAAAATCATATCAAACTTGCACTTTTAGATTTTTTCGGCAAAAAAGCCATAAATATTCCCTTAAATTACAAATTCCCGGTGAGACTATTCTTCCGAATGGATACAAGATTAAAGCGCACTATATAAAAGAAGAAATTCCCGTCCTTAAAGGAAATCATTCTTTTATACTTCCCGAATCAGCTGTTCAGTTTCCGCTTACAGTCCGAACAAGGAATGAAGGCGAACGGATGGCAGTCAAGGGATTAGGTGGAACTAAAAAGTTGAAGGAGATTTTTATTAATGAGAAGATCCCGATGCTAGAAAGAAATGTGTGGCCGGTCATCATCGATCAAGCTGGAACGGCCATTTGGCTTCCTGGTTTAAAGAAATCGAATGTTGAGCCGGATATAATTTCTGATGAAAAATCTTTAATCTACTTAGAATATAAAAAAGCTTAATTCTTCATGGGGGGCAATTAATTACTATGACCATGCAAAACGACATTGAAAAAGTGTTAATAACTGAGGAAGAACTACAAAAAAAAATCAGGGAATTGGGTGCGCAGCTTGAAGCTGATTACCAAGGTAAGTTCCCGCTGGCTATCGGAGTGCTGAAAGGCGCCATGCCATTTATGTCAGATTTACTGAAACGCGTGGATACACATCTTGAAATGGACTTTATGGATGTTTCAAGCTATGGTAGCTCTACTGTATCTTCCGGTGAAGTGAAAATCATCAAAGATCTTAATACATCGGTTGAAGGCCGGGATATTTTAATCATCGAAGATATTATCGACAGCGGTTTAACCCTTAGCTATCTTGCGGAACTTTTCCGGTATAGAAAAGCAAAATCAATTAAGATCGTTACCCTATTGGATAAACCAACAGGCAGGAAAGCTGATATCACTCCTGACTATGCCGGATTTATCGTTCCAGATGCATTTGTTGTCGGATATGGTCTTGATTTTGCAGAAAAGTATCGTAATCTCCCGTATATTGGCATATTGAAGCCAGAAATTTACTCGAATTAATCGTACCTGTTCGAAAGAGAAGACCAGATAAAAACAGCGGTGTTAAATTATTGTAATTCATTAATTTTGTATGATAGTATTTACTATAGTTTGTTTACCCGTGGGAGGAGGTAAGGGATGAATCGGATCTTCCGTAATACCATATTTTATTTACTGATCTTTTTGGTCATCATTGGGATTGTAAGCATCTTTAATAATAACAATGAACCAACAGAGAAAATGACCCAAGATGAATTCTATAAGCATTTGGAGAGTGGGGACGTTACAGCACTAACGATGCAGCCCGAAAGCAGTGTATTTGAAATCACAGGGAAGCTCAAAGGTTATGAGGAAAACAAATACTTTGTGACGTACGTACCTTTCAGTGAATATTCGCAGAGTCGAATTAATGATGCCGTAACTAAGTTGGGTAAAGACATCATTAATGTTGAACCTCCAGAAAAGACAAGTGGCTGGGTGACATTTTTCACTTCCATTATTCCATTTGTAATCATTTTTATCCTATTCTTCTTTTTACTTAACCAAGCTCAAGGCGGCGGTGGTGGCCGTGTCATGAATTTCGGGAAAAGTAAGGCGAAATTGTATAATGATGATAAGAAAAAAGTACGCTTCAATGATGTTGCCGGAGCGGACGAAGAAAAGCAGGAACTTGTCGAGGTCGTTGAATTCTTAAAAGATCCTCGCAAATTTGCCGAGCTTGGAGCCCGTATTCCTAAAGGAGTACTTTTAGTCGGGCCTCCTGGTACAGGTAAAACTTTACTTGCACGGGCAGTAGCTGGTGAAGCCGGTACTCCTTTCTTCTCAATCAGTGGTTCTGATTTTGTTGAAATGTTTGTAGGTGTCGGTGCATCCCGTGTTCGTGATTTGTTTGAAAATGCTAAGAAGAATGCACCATGTATCATCTTTATCGATGAAATTGATGCAGTCGGTCGTCAACGTGGCGCAGGTCTAGGTGGCGGTCACGATGAACGTGAACAAACCCTGAACCAACTACTTGTAGAAATGGATGGTTTCGGTGGGAATGAAGGAATCATTATCATCGCTGCGACTAACCGTGCTGATGTATTGGATCCGGCATTATTGCGTCCGGGACGTTTTGACCGTCAAATTACGGTAGGCCGCCCAGATGTTAAAGGCCGTGAAGAAGTACTGAAAGTGCATGCACGTAATAAACCTTTAGCTGAAACGGTTGATTTGAAAGCAATCGCTCAGCGTACACCAGGATTTTCTGGTGCAGATCTTGAAAACTTACTGAATGAAGCGGCGCTTGTAGCTGCCCGTCAAGATAAGAAGAAGATCGACATGTCCGATTTGGATGAAGCTTCGGATCGCGTTATTGCGGGACCTGCTAAGAAGAATCGTGTCATTTCCAAAAAGGAACGGAATATTGTAGCATGGCATGAAGCGGGCCATACCATTATTGGATTGGTTCTTGATGATGCCGAAGTCGTTCATAAAGTTACGATTGTCCCTCGTGGTCAAGCTGGCGGTTATGCAGTTATGCTGCCGAAAGAAGATCGTTTCTTCATGACGGAGCCTGAACTGAAAGATAAAATCGTAGGACTTTTGGGTGGCCGTGTATCCGAAGAAGTTACATTCGGAGAAGTGAGTACCGGAGCGCATAATGACTTCCAGCGTGCAACTGGCATAGCTCGAAGCATGGTTATGGAATATGGTATGAGTAAGCTCGGACCTCTTCAATTCGGTAATTCTCAAGGTCAGGTCTTCCTAGGCCGCGATTTTAACAATGATCAAAATTACTCAGATGCAATAGCATATGAAATTGATCTTGAAATTCAACGTATCATTAGGGAAGCTTACGAAAGATGTAAGAAGATTCTTACTGAAAATCGTGAAAAACTTGATTTGGTTGCAAAAACCTTGCTTGAAGTGGAAACACTTGATGCTGAACAAATCAAAAGTTTATTCCATAACGGTAAGTTGCCAGAACGGGATTATACTGCTCTGAATGGTAATTTAACTACTGATGAGAATGTCAAGGTGAACATCAATACGAAGAAGGAAGAAAAAGAGGCCCTATTAGATCCATTGGATAAGAGAGGACCTGAGGACCTTGAAATAACGGAGGAAGGATTGAATACTCCTCCAATCAAAGAAGGCACACCTCAAGATCAGCCGCCTTCCTTCCCGAACGAAGATGACAATAAAAAGTCTTAAGTGACTATAAGAAAAGGGTATTTCCGCCTCGGAAATACCCTTTTCTAACTCTTAAAATGACTTTGGGAACGTAAGAAAAAGATGCTGGAATTTTTTTACCTACGAAAAGTGCGACTAATAGCGTGGGAAATAACAGTGTGGTATGATGTTGGAGAATAATTTACCGGAGTGATGAAACGATGATTTTTGTATTGGATGTTGGGAATACGAATACTGTATTAGGCGTATACGATGAAGATATTTTAAAATATCATTGGCGAATTGAGACTAGCCGTCATAAAACAGAAGATGAGTATGGAATGGTCATAAAGTCTTTACTGCAACATGAGGGTCTTTCGTTTGATCAATTTGATGGAATCATTATTTCTTCGGTAGTTCCGCCGATTATGTTTGCGCTTGAACGTATGTGTAAAAAATACTTTGGAATTAAGCCGCTTATAGTGGGACCTGGAATAAAAACTGGATTGAATATTAAATACGAAAATCCCCGTGAGGTGGGAGCGGACCGGATCGTTAATGCTGTTGCGGGCATACAGGAATATGGAAGCCCTCTCATTATCGTGGATTTTGGCACGGCAACGACATATTGCTACATAAATGAGGATAAACAATATATGGGCGGAGCCATTGCTCCGGGCATAAATATTTCTACAGAAGCACTTTATTCAAAAGCTGCCAAACTTCCAAGGATAGAAATCAGCCGACCTGAAGGAATCATTGGCAAAAATACGGTATCCGCCATGCAGGCTGGTATTTTGTTTGGGTATGTTGGACAGGTTGAAGGAATCGTTAATCGAATAAAGGCGCAAAGTAATCTAGAGCCAACGGTAATAGCGACAGGCGGGCTGGCTACTTTAATTGCTAATGAGTCTACTGTGATTGACGTTGTTGAGCCATTTTTAACATTAAAGGGATTGCAGCTGATTTATAAACGTAATCGTGAACAAGTGAAGAAGTAATTATACAGCATGGAAGGAGCATAACAAATGAAGGATTATCTAATAAAGGCGTTAGGCTATGAAGGACAGGTTCGGGCATATGCTGTTTCAACAACTGATACCGTAGGAGAAGCACAGCGGCGTCATTATACATGGCCTACTGCTTCCGCTGCCCTTGGGCGTGCAATGACGGCAGGTGTGATGATGGGCGGAATGTTAAAAGGTGAAGAAAAACTGACGATTAAAATCGAGGGCGGTGGCCCGATTGGGTCCATCCTGGTCGACAGCAATGCGAAGGGAGAAGTCCGCGGATATGTGACTCACCCGCAAACCCATTTTGATTTGAATGAACAAGGAAAGCTGGATGTCAGGAAAGCGGTGGGGACAGATGGACTGTTGACTGTAGTGAAAGATATTGGTCTCCGTGATCACTTTTCAGGGCAAGTACCGCTTGTGTCGGGGGAATTAGGTGAAGATTTCACTTATTACTTCGCTACTTCCGAACAGGTTCCTTCTTCTGTGGGAGTGGGGGTCCTGGTGAATCCGGATAATTCGATACTTGCAGCAGGTGGATTTATCATCCAATTGATGCCAGGTACATCCGATGATACGATTACCAAAATCGAGAGTCGTCTAAGCACAATAGCTCCTGTCTCTAAGATGATTCAGAAAGGCCTGACCCCTGAAGAAATCCTAACCGAGATTTTGGGTGAGGGCAATGTGAATATTTTAGAGAAAATGGATGTCGCGTTTTCCTGTCAATGTTCAAGAGAAAGAATTGCCAATGCATTGATTAGCCTTGGACAAGATGAGATCCGGGATATTATTGAGACAGATGGACAAGCGGAGGCACAATGCCATTTTTGTAATCAGACTTACCAATTCTCGAAGGAAGACCTCGAGGAACTAGAAGCAGAAACCAAAAAATAATTTACGGGGGATAAGGGTTTTGCCTAAACAAAAGCTTCGGGCGATTATTGCCGGCCTTGCATTGTTGAACCTTTTGACGATCATAATCTTTGTCATAAAACCGTTGATCATTTCAAAATCCGTCATTGGGCCAGAAACGGCCGCAAAGGTTGGTTCCAAGGATATTTCCCGGGAAGCATGGATTAATGAACTCGAAAAAAGGTATGGGGAAGATGTACTTGAGGAAATGGTCGATAAAGAGGTAGTGAAACAGGCAGCGGAAAAATACAAAGTGAAAACTTCGGATGAAGAGCTCGATCGGGAACTTAAAATGATGAAAACGATGTATGGAACTGCCGGTCAGACTCTTAATAAAAGTACGGATCAATTGAGGCAGGAAATTCAGTCTAGTCTACTCCTTGAGAAGCTCCTCACAAAGGACGTTTCGGTTTCCGAAACGGCAATGCACAATTATTATGATAATAATAAGGATATTTACCGAATCCCTACTACTTTCCATATTTCCCATATTACCTTGTCTACAAAAAAGCAGGCGGACCAAATCATACATGAACTGGAGAAAGGTGTCTCCTTTGATGTCTTAGCGATGGAAAAGTCCCTTGATGAATTCACTGCCAATCAGGGAGGCGACATGGGTTATATATCGCAGGATAATGAGCAAGTCTCCAAGGAATACATTACCGCTGCCGAGAGATTGAAGGCTAAAAAGTGGAGTGATGCAATACAAACGGAAGATGGTTGGGCCGTTATCTATCTGCATGAAAAAATAGAGGGTAAGCAGTATAAATATGAAGAAGTTAAAGATAAGATTCGCCGCCAAATAGCTCTTGAACAGATTCAGGCACCGGTCTCCGGGAAAATTTTCTGGGATGAATTTGATGTAGAATGGTTTTATGGATTGAAAGAACAAAAGTAGGCCAATGGTTTTGTGAGAAAATTTAGAATATAATATATAATCATTGACAATGAACTATTAAAACTGGTAACTTTAATTAATAAAACCAACAAACATACTCGGTATTGAAATGATAAGGAGTGGAGAAAATGGCACGTATAGCTAATTCTGTAATCGATTTAATTGGACAAACACCTATTGTGAAGTTAAACAAGCTTCAAAATGAAAACAGTGCAGATATTTATTTGAAACTTGAGTATTTTAACCCAGGCAGTAGTGTAAAAGACCGTATCGCCCTTGCGATGATCGAAGCGGCAGAAAAAAACGGTAACCTTAAGCCAGGTGATACGATCATTGAACCTACAAGCGGAAATACTGGAATAGGACTAGCGATGGTAGCGGCAGCTAAAGGCTATAAATCAATTCTGGTCATGCCGGAGACAATGAGCCTGGAACGCCGTAACTTGCTTCGCGCTTATGGGGCAGAGTTAGTTCTTACACCTGGGCCTGAAGGAATGAAGGGCGCAATCGCTAAGGCAACTGAGCTGTCTAAAGAAAAAGGTTACTTTATTCCGCAGCAATTCGAGAATGAAGCCAACCCTGAAGTTCATCGTAACACTACTGGCCCTGAAATCGTTGAAGCCTTTGGGGATGAAGGTCTAGATGCATTCGTTGCCGGAATCGGTACTGGCGGAACCATTACTGGTGCTGGTGAAGTTCTGCGTGAAAAATATCCTGACATTAAAATTTACGCTGTTGAGCCTGCGGATTCTCCTGTATTATCAGGTGGGACCCCAGGACCCCATAAAATCCAAGGAATCGGTGCAGGCTTCGTCCCAAGTATTTTAAATACCGATCTCTATGACGAAATCATTCAAGTCAATACAGAGGAATCATTCGATTACGCCCGTAGAGCAGCAAAAGAGGAAGGAATCCTTGGCGGAATTTCTTCTGGAGGCGCAATTGCGGCGGCTATTAAAGTGGCTGAAAAACTGGGAAAAGGCAAAAAGGTCCTTGCTATCATACCAAGTAATGGTGAACGTTACTTGAGTACACCGTTATATAACTTTGAGTGAGACCAGATACTAAATGAGAAGCAAAGTTCCTTATGGGCTTTGCTTTTCTTTTTGTAGAAAAGTCTGCGAAGTGTTTCTAATCTCCATGGAGGGTTGCGCTATACCTATGTAAATGGGTAAACTCGTATATATAGATTTCTTTAGGCGAAGGAGAACGTTGGATGTCATTAGCTGAAGTATCAAAAATAACATGCGGTTCATTTGATTTGGATTATAGCAAGAAAACCTTAATTATGGGGATTTTGAATGTTACGCCGGACTCCTTTTCGGATGGCGGGAAATATAATCGGGTAGATGCTGCTTTGAAGCATGCCGAACAGATGGTCAACGACGGAGCGGATATTTTGGACGTAGGCGGAGAGTCCACCCGTCCTAACTATGAGAGGATATCGGATGAGGAGGAGATTGAGAGAGTAGCCCCGATTATTGAGGCCATTACCCGTAATATTGAGATACCAATATCGGTAGATACGTATAAATCAAGAGTTGCGGAAGAGGCAGTAAAAGCAGGAGCCCATATATTAAATGATATTTGGGGGGGGAAAGCCGATTCCTTGATGGCGAAGGTTGCGGCGGAGTATAAGGTGCCGATTATCTTGATGCATAACAGGGATAATATGGGTTATGGACATTTTGTTCGGGATGTACTTCAAGATTTATTCGAAAGCATCATGTTGGTAAAGGATGCGGGAGTCAAGGATGAAAACATCATTCTTGATCCAGGCATTGGATTTGCGAAAGATTTAAAGTTTAATTTGGAAATGATGAGGAATCTTGATAAGCTGGTATCATTAGGTTATCCTGTGCTTCTTGCGACATCGAGAAAGTCCATGATTGGACATGTTCTGGATCTGCCGCCTAGTGAGCGGATGGAAGGGACAGCCGCCACAATCTGCCATGGCATTCAACAAGGCTGCCAAATGGTTCGTGTACATGATGTGAAGGAAATGGCACGGACTGCAAAGATGATGGATGCTCTATTAGGAAAAGGTGAATGAAATGGATAAGATATATGTGAATAAAATGGAGTTTTACGGTTATCATGGAGTTTTTCCGGAAGAAACGAAGCTTGGTCAGCGGTTTAAAGTGGATTTAATCGTCCAGACTGATTTAGCCAAGGCTGGAAAGAGTGACAACCTTGAGGACTCAATTAACTATGGCGAGTTATATGAAGTGTGTAAAAGTGTTGTTGAGGGAGAACCTTTTAAGTTAGTAGAAGCTGTTGCAGAAAAAATTGCCTCTGAACTACTTAATGAATATTCTTCCATTGAGACATGCACCGTGAAGGTATATAAACCAGATCCTCCTATAGCAGGTCACTATGATTCGGTTGCTATAGAGATTGTAAGGGGACGCTGATTGTGGTAAATATTGCTTACCTTTCTATAGGATCGAACTTAGGGGACCGACTTGGTACTTTCCGAATGGCTTTCCAATTATTGTCTGAGAATCCGCATATCAAGTTGGTGGCCTGCTCTTCTTTATATGAAACAGACCCGATAGGATATGAAGACCAGGACTGTTTTTTAAATGCTGTCGTTAAAGTGAAAACCGATTTGGCACCCGAAAAGTTACTTCACGCTTGTATGAAAATTGAACAAGATTTAGGGAGAAAAAGGGAAATCAGGTGGGGTCCCCGTACTTTAGACCTTGACATTTTGTTATATAATCATGAAAATATTGAGACAAAGATTCTTTCAATCCCGCACCCTCGTATGCACGAGAGGGCTTTTGTTATCGTGCCTTTAATGGAAGTGGACCCTGATATTAGGCTTCCGCAAATGCATGCACCTTTGAGCGACTTGCTTGAACAGATTCCGGATAAAGAAGGAGTTCGATTATGGAAGGTGAAAAATGGGGAAGGCGTATTCGCGCTTTTCGAAAGTTAAAGGGTTATACACAGGAAGGTTTTGCGAAAGAAATAGGCGTTTCCGTTTCCTTGTTGGGGGAAGTTGAAAGAGGGAACCGAAACCCTTCAGAGGCATTTTTAATGGAAGTGGCGGATATCCTTCATGTGTCCATTGAGGAACTTCAACCACCTGAGGATAAATGAAAGAATGTTATAGGAGGTCACACGTGCTAAAAATAGGCGATATAGCAATGAAGAATCCGGTAGTGCTAGCACCGATGGCGGGAGTCTGTAACTCGGCATTCCGCTTGACGGTCAAGGAGTTTGGTGCTGGCCTGGTTTGTGCGGAGATGGTCAGCGACAAGGGAATCGTTCTTCAAAATGCCAAAACGATGAATATGCTTTATATAGATGAAAGAGAAAAACCGTTAAGTTTGCAAATATTTGGCAGTGAAAAGAAATCTTTGGTCGAAGCTGCTCAATTTGTAGATAAGAATACAAATGCCGACATCATTGATATCAACATGGGCTGCCCTGTCCCGAAAATCACGAAATGTGATGCAGGGGCGAAATGGCTTCTCGACCCGAATAAAATTTATGAGATGGTCGCCTCGGTTGTTGATGCTGTCGAAAAGCCTGTAACCGTGAAAATGCGCATTGGCTGGGATGAAGAGCATGTGTTTGCGATTGAAAATGCTCAGGCAGTTGAACGCGCGGGTGGTAAAGCCGTTTCCATGCATGGGAGAACCCGGGTTCAAATGTATGAAGGAAAAGCTAATTGGGACATCATTCGTGAAGTAAAGAAATCGCTCAATATTCCCCTTATCGGGAATGGAGATGTGGAAACGCCACAGGATGCTGAACGTATGTTGAAGGAAACCGGAGTCGACGGTGTCATGATCGGCCGTGCAGCTCTAGGTAACCCGTGGATGATTTACCGGACGGTGAAGTATTTGGAGACCGGTCAATTAATGGATGAACCTACAGTTCGTGAAAAGATGGATGTTTGCGTACTTCACATGGATCGCCTGATTGCACTGAAAAACGAAAACGTCGCTGTCCGTGAAATGCGTAAGCATGCTTCTTGGTACCTAAAAGGTGTTAAAGGGAATGCCAAGGCACGTAAAGGGATTAACGATTGTGAAACAAGGGAAGATGTCGTGAGCCTTCTTTATGGGATGGTCGATGATATTGAAGCGAAGGAAATGAACATTCAAATGGTCTGATGTTGACTTCGCCTTCCTATTTTCCTATAATACGCATATCTTAAACTGCCATTAAACCTGGCAGTTTTTATATATACATAAAGAAGTTTTTAAGATAAAAAGCTGTTGAATTCCTGTACTTTATGTAAGAATAAATACGTATGCAAAAGAATTTCTGATAAATTATATAAAGCTTTTATTAATAAAGATGGAGATGATTTTCGTGAGTCATGAAGAATTGAATGACCAACTGCAAGTGAGACGCGATAAAATGCAGGCCATGATTGATAATGGACAAGACCCATTTGGAAGCAGATTCGAGCGCACACATAACACTCAAGAGATAGTTAGTGCTTATGGGGAATTAGAAAAAGAAGATCTTGAAGAAAAAGAAATTGAAGTTACGATCGCTGGCCGGGTAATGACTAAGCGTGGAAAAGGGAAAGCGGGATTTGCCCATATTCAGGATATAAGCGGTCAAATCCAAATCTACGTCCGTTTAGATAAAATAGGTGAAGATGCTTACCAAATTTTCAACCAAACGGATCTGGGTGATATCGTAGGGGTCACTGGTGTAATTTTCAAAACGAAAGTCGGGGAACTTTCCATTAAAGCTAAAGAATATGTGTTCCTTGCTAAAGCGCTTCGCCCATTACCTGATAAATTTCATGGTTTAAAGGATGTTGAAGAGCGTTATCGGAAACGTTACGTTGATTTAATTACAAATGAGGAAAGTAAAAACACGTTGATCATGCGCAGTCGTATTGTACAGGCCATGAGACGATATCTTGATGATCATGGATACCTTGAAGTAGAGACGCCTCTATTACACTCTGTTGCTGGTGGAGCTGCTGCACGCCCTTTCCTTACTCATCATAATGCATTGGATATGTCTTTGAATTTAAGGATTGCCATCGAGCTTCATCTAAAACGCTTAATCGTTGGCGGATTAGAGAAAGTTTATGAAATAGGCCGGGTTTTCAGGAATGAAGGAGTATCTACAAGACACAATCCGGAATTCACATTGATTGAATTATACGAGGCATATGCGGATTACCAAGATATCATGAGTTTAACGGAAAATCTGATTGCCCATATAGCTCAAGAAGTTCTGGGGACGACTTCCATCCAGTATGGGGAGTATGAAATAGAGTTAAAACCGGAATGGAAACGACTTCACATGGTTGATGCTGTAAAAGAATATACAGGTGTGGACTTCTGGACTGAAATGAGTAAAGAAGAAGCCCAACAGCTTGCTAAAGAAAACGGAATTGAAGTTAAGGAATCCATGGAATTTGGTCATATTGTGAATGAGTTCTTTGAACAGAAGGTTGAAGAAAGGTTAATTCAACCTACATTCATTTATGGACATCCAGTGGAAATCTCTCCGTTAGCAAAGAAAAATCCGGAAGATTCCCGTTTTACCGATCGTTTTGAGTTATTCATTGTGGGTAGGGAGCATGCAAATGCCTTCACTGAACTTAATGACCCTATTGATCAACGTCAACGCTTTGAAGCACAATTAAAAGAGCGAGAGCAAGGTAATGATGAGGCTCACGAAATGGATGAAGATTTCTTGGAGGCTTTAGAATACGGAATGCCGCCAACTGGCGGATTGGGAATTGGTGTTGACCGTTTGGTTATGCTATTGACCAATTCTCCTTCTATACGTGATGTGCTGTTATTCCCGTTAATGAGACATCGCTAATAATATAAGGTAATTAATGATTACAGGGCCGAATTCGGACGGCTGGGATTCTGGAGCGTAGCTCATGATCCCGGTAAGTTCAATTCGGTTTTTGTTTTTTTATTATAATTTCATGTCTTTTAATTGATTGGATTCTAGGGTTGGAAAGAAAAACAACATTATCTCAAAAAAACTTTATAAAAGGTATTGCGCAGTTAACGTAATGGTGTTATATTTATATCTGTCGTTACGAACGAGTTGCAAACGGATTACAAACTTAAAAAAAGTTTTAAAAAGTTGTTGACTCAGAGTGATGAAGATGTTATTATTAATAAGCTGTTCCGAAAGACATTGCTCTTTGAAAACTGAACAAAACAAAGCGCCAACGTTAAATTTTAAGTGAGCACACACTATTAAAAAAGCAAAATGAGCAAGTCAAACATTT
>NZ_JBNNOR010000023.1:0-59669 GCF_050274955.1 Peribacillus sp. NPDC006672 | reverse complement strand
AAATGTTTGACTTGCTCATTTTGCTTTTTTAATAGTGTGTGCTCACTTAAAATTTAACGTTGGCGCTTTGTTTTGTTCAGTTTTCAAAGAGCAATATTTTCCATCGCTTCTTCAGCGACTTAATCAGTGTAACACCTTTTGAACTCCATGTCAACAACAAGTTTTAATTTCTCTTACTTGCCTTCACTGTCTCAAGCGGTGTATTTAATATATTAGCACTTGCATGTAGACAAGTCAATTAAATCTTTAAAAAAATCTTTGTTTTTTCAAGAACTACCACCTCCCTCTATATAAACACTGTTCCATTAATATTTTATTATTGTCCCAAATGTCTTACCCTGTAATGAATAAACAAAAACAGAAGGGCAGCTAATTATAGCCACCCTCCTGTTTTTGAATGTTTATTTATCGATAGAAATTACGTTCGCTTCTTCCCTATCTACATTCCCAGCCTTTTCAATCTTTACACTTTCACCTTCCGAAAGGTTAGTAAAGACGATTGGCGTAATGATAGAGGTTGCATTGTTTTTGACATATTCTAAATCAACTTTAAGCAACGGCTGTCCGCTTGTCACTTTATCTCCTTGAGCGACAAGTGCTTCGAAGCCTTTGCCTTCCAGCTTAACTGTATCGATCCCGACATGTATTAAGACTTCACGTCCAGCATCGGAAACGATACCTATTGCGTGCTTAGTCGGGAATAGGTTAACGATCGTACCATCAACAGGAGAAACAACCAATCCTTCCACCGGTAAAATAGCAAACCCATCACCCATCATTTTTTCAGCAAAGACTGCATCAGGCACTTCCGTAATCGGTTTTAATTCACCTTTAATAGGTGAATTAAAGCGCTCAGAAACTTCTTCCGTCCGTAAAGGTTTCGGGACGATATCCTCGATTTGCTTTTCCACGCCCTCTTCAGGAGACGCTTCTACTTTACGAGGCCTTTTTCCATCGATGATATCTTTCATTTGCCCTTTGATCGTTTCTGAACGAGGTCCGAAGATTGCCTGAATGTTATTGCCCACTTCCAGCACTCCAGCGGCACCAAGTTTCTTCAACCTATTTTTATCAACGTTACCAATGTCATTCACTGATACACGAAGACGGGTAATGCAAGCATCTAAGTGAGAAATATTTTCTTTTCCACCCATAGCATCCAAGATATCCCCAGGTAGACTTCCAGCTGTACTTGCAGATCCTCCAGTTTCCTCGTCCTCTTCCACTTCACGACCAGGAGTTTTAAGGTTAAACTTCCTTATTGCAAATCTGAATCCAAAGTAATAGATAAGCGCAAAAACTAAGCCAACCGGGATAACAATCCAAGCATTGGTTTGAGGATTAATTAAACCAAACAGTACGTAATCGATCAAACCACCCGAGAACGTCATCCCGATTTTCACATTCAGTAAATGCATGGTCATGAAAGATAGACCCGCAAACAGACAGTGGATCCCGAAAAGTACAGGTGCAACAAATAAGAAAGCAAATTCAAGTGGCTCAGTAATCCCAGTCAAGAAAGATGTAAGTGCCGCCGAAGCCATCAAGCCTCCAACTATTTTCTTTTTTTCCGGTCTAGCTTCATGATAAATGGCCAAAGCTGCAGCCGGCAACCCGAACATCATGAATGGATACTTACCAGTCATGAAAGTACCTGCCGTTAAATTCTGTACGCCATCTTTAATTTGCGCCATGAAGATGGCCTGGTCACCTCTGACTGGCGTTCCCCCGCCTTGAGGGATGTAGCTGCCAAATTCAAACCAGAATGGCGAATAGAAGATATGATGCAACCCAAACGGAATTAACGCACGTTCTACAACCCCGAACACGAAAGCTCCCAGTGTCAAGTTAGCACCCAACATATTTTCGGAAAATGCATTTAACCCCGATTGAATCGTCGGCCAAATCAAAATCATCAACAACCCAAGAATAACTGCACTTGCAGCTGTCACAATAGGTACAAAACGTTTACCTGCAAAAAACCCTAAATATGAAGGCAGTTCAATTTCATAAAATTTATTATACATAACAGCAGCCATGACACCGACAATAATGCCGCCGAACACGCCAGTTCCCAAAGTTGGGATACCCAGAACATTGCTGTAAACCGCACCATTGTTCTCAATGTCGGCAGCGTCAATTCCAAGGACAGTTCCCATCGTCACATTCATAATCAAGAACCCAATAATCGCTGCTAGCCCGGCAACACCCTCTCCACCAGCTAGCCCAATTGCGACCCCCACAGCAAACAACAAGGGAAGATTCCCAAAAATAATATTTCCGGCATTCTCCATGACCGATGCGATCATTTCAACACCGCCACTCGCAAGAAACGGGGCGATATCCAAT
This sequence comes from Peribacillus sp. NPDC006672, assembly GCF_050274955.1. Lineage (NCBI taxonomy): Bacteria > Bacillati > Bacillota > Bacilli > Caryophanales > Bacillaceae > Peribacillus > Peribacillus sp. NPDC006672. The sequence goes on along the minus strand of NZ_JBNNOR010000023.1, from coordinate 57,320 downwards.
AAAGTCTCGTTTTGCAATGCATTACCAAACGCAAGCAATATTCCGGCAGCTGGCAAAATGGCTACTGGAAGCATCAAGGCTTTTCCGATTTTTTGCAAAACACCAAACAACTTCTTAAACATAGGTTTTCCTCCTCTTTACTGTTTTTCCATGCTAATAAAACGGTTACATTTAACGATGGAATTCATCTTCCCACGCAACAGAGTTCAAATCAAAAAAGGCATAAGCAAAGATAGGATTGAAATGAAAATTCAGGTATATAATACCCTCTTTCATAACAATCATTCTCCTCACTTATGCCTGATCGAATCAGTAACACGTAAGTTAATGTATTTTTTATTTTATTTTCTTTTGTAATCGTTGGATATGCATCGTTAGATAGACAGCTTCCGCATCACAAACCGGTTTGCCTAATTTCTGTTGCATAATTTTTATTAGCTTCCATGAGATATTGTAGCACAATGGATATTCTTCTTTCAATAGCAATGCAATTTTTTCAGGTTCATCTACTTTTTCCCCAGCCAACACCCTGTCTATCATGAATCTTAAATGACGGACCAAACGTGTATAGTCAATGCTTTCCTTATTAATTTGTACATTGAGCTGTTCTTCAACGACATGGATAAGATGGTAGATTAATTGCGAGTGTTGATTGACTTCCGATAAGTCTTTATTTGCTATTGCACTATGAATATGAAGCGTAATAAAACCGATTTCCCCTTGCGGAAGGCCTATACCTGTCTTATCCTGAATTAAGTCGATTACATCAACAGCAATATCATGTTCAAAAGGATAAAGGGTTATCGTTTCTTTCAAGAATGGATTTTTGATAGTCATTCCTTGTGAAACACGCTGAAGGGCGAACAGTAAATGATCAGTTAAACCAACATGTATATGTTCATTTAGTTTTCCAGTTACTCGATCGTTAATGAGATGAATGGATTCTATTATGGCAGCTTGAAGACTTTGATCGATCTGCGGTAAAAGTTTTTTATAACTTTCCTGTTCCTTAACATTTTTGAGAACGAATGTTTTTTCCGCAAGTTCCGGACTTAACTCTTCGCCTTTCTTTCGGTTGAAGCCTAAGCCCTTTCCAATAGAAACTACTTCACCATACGACGGATGTGTGGCAATCACCACATTATTGTTCAAAACCTTTTCAACGATAAAACCATTCATTTTTCTCCCTCATTTTTCTCAAAGTCATCCTAATGCCCCATACAGGATAAAGTACTTAGTACTTAGTCCTTTTACTATACACGATATGACCTTTCTCTTACAACATGAAAGAAGAGCCCCAAAATCAGGGCTCTTTTAACTTACTCGCATTATTACTTCAAGAAAATGAAATATAGAAGGAAGACGACTCCAAGGCCCCACATGATTGGGTGAACTTCTTTAGCTCTTCCTTTCATCGACATTGTAATCGGATAGAAGATGAATCCACAAGCTATCCCTGTCGCAATTGAATATGTCATAGGCATCATGATAACGGTAAAGAAGGCTGGAACCGCAATTTCAAACTTCTGCCAGTCAATATTTTTAAGTGAAGACGCCATTAATACTCCGACTATAACCAATGCCGGCGCAGTCACCGCAGATGTCACCACTGAAAGAAGCGGGAAGAAGAAAAGGGAAAGGACAAACAGTAAACCTGTTACTACAGCCGCAAAACCGCTTCGAGCACCAGCAGCAACTCCCGATGTTGACTCTACATAAGATGTAGTGGTTGATGTACCAAGAATTGCGCCTGAAACGATGGATAATGAATCAGCGAGTAATCCTTTTCCTACTCTAGGAAGAACATTATCCTTCATCAGTCCAGCTTGTTGCGCAACAGCAACCAACGTACCTGCTGTATCAAAGAAAGCTACGAACAAGAAGGTCAATATCACGATTAACATTTGACCAGTGAAGAGATCACCGGGATTTCCAAAGGCATCGAATGCAACTCCGAATGTAGGTGCTATGCTCGGAACGGCCCCGATTATTTTCTCCGGCACCGGTACTTGCCCAAAGATCATTCCTGCAATGGCTGTAATGACCATTCCTATGAATACGCCGCTTTTGACGCCTCTCGTCATCAAAATGACGGTTACGACAATTCCAAATACAGCCAATAAAGTATTTCCTGAGGTTAGGTCCCCCAGTCCGACAAGAACGCTGTCATCATTCGTGATGATCCCAGCATTCTGAAACCCTACAAAAGTAATGAATAAACCGATACCTGCTCCAACTGCGTATTTCAGTTCGACTGGTATTGCATTAATGATTTTCTCACGTATTCCCGATAGGGAAAGCAAAACGAAGATAATCCCCGAAATCAATACTCCCGTTAAAGCAGTCTGCCAAGGAATTCCAAAACCAAGTACAACGGTAAAAGCGAAGAAAGCATTCAATCCCATGCCTGGTGCAAGCGATATTGGATACCTGGCTATGAGCCCCATCAATATCGAGCCAATTGCAGCCGCTAAGGCAGTTGCTGCAAAAACTGCTCCGTAGTCCATTCTCAATTCATCTGGATAATCCTCTATGCTTTGTAAAGTCAGCATCACAGGGTTAACAACCAGGATATATGCCATCGAAAGGAACGTAGTTAATCCACCAAGTATTTCACGGCGATAATTGGTTCCCAGTTCATTAAACCGAAAATAGTTTTTCATTATGAGTCTCCCCTATCATAGGTCGTAAGCCAACAGACAAATGCCCCATTCGCTTCCGAACGGGGCTTGACTACAATCATGTAAAGAAGTGGCGGTCTATCCTTGATCGCCAATCCATTAACATCGTAGTCAAGCCGTTCACGGCAGCTTGGTAGAAACTTTTGGGCCATATCCCCAATATTATACGACAATTATATTTTTTATTATTATAGGTATAGTGTAGCAGTCACTAAAATAATCGTCAATATACCAAACGAATATTTTTTATGTAATTTCAGGAAATGTTCGCTTTTCGCTACATATCCCTTAATTATTATGGGTACATATTAGTCAACATACCTGAAATGTAAATATTCAACATATTCTCTAATTATTTTAACAAAAAAAATCAGTGAAGGAAAATCCCTTCACTGATTGGATGATTTTAATCTTCTATTCCCACTCGATAGTTGCAGGTGGCTTAGACGTAATGTCATACACGACGCGATTTACATGGTTTACTTCATTAACGATCCTCGTCGAGATGATTTCAAGTACATCCCAAGGGATTCTCGCCCAATCGGAAGTCATTCCGTCAATGGATGTAACCGCACGGATCCCGATTGTGTAATCGTACGTACGGGCGTCGCCCATTACCCCTACACTACGGATGTTAGGAAGCACAGTAAAGTACTGCCAAATTTCACGTTCCAAACCATTCTTTTTAATTTCATCACGTAAGATATGGTCAGATTCACGAACGATTTCAAGTTTTTCATCTGAAATTTCGCCTAATACACGAATACCTAAACCAGGACCTGGGAATGGTTGACGCCAAACGATTTCATCTGGAATGCCCATTTCACTTCCAAGTGCACGCACTTCATCTTTGAATAAAGTGTTCAATGGCTCGATCAATTTAAATTGCATATCTTCCGGCAGACCGCCAACGTTGTGATGCGATTTAATTGTTTGTGCAGTAGCCGTACCACTTTCAATAATGTCTGTGTAAAGTGTTCCCTGTGCAAGGAAATCAATGCCTTCAAGCTTCGTTGCTTCATCATCGAATACGTAGATGAATTCGTTACCGATGATTTTCCGTTTTTGTTCCGGATCTGAAACGCCAGCAAGTTTCGATAGGAAACGTTCTGATGCATCGACCTTGATTACGTTCATATTGAAGCCCTCACTGAATGTTTCCATTACACCTTCGGCTTCTCCTTTACGTAGTAATCCATGATCAACGAAAATACATGTTAGCTGATCGCCAATCGCTTTATGGATCAATACAGCAACAACGGATGAATCCACTCCGCCGCTCAATGCGCATAACACCTTTTTATCTCCGACAGTTTGACGGATTTTCTCCATCTCGACTTCAATGAAGTTCTCCATTGACCAGTCACCTTTGCAACCACAAACGCCGAATACGAAATTTTTCAAAATGTCATTTCCATAAACTGAATGACGAACTTCCGGATGGAATTGTACGGCATACAATTTACGTGACTCGTCACTCATGGCCGAAATTGGGCAAGATGGGTTCGTTCCATCGATCTTGAAACCTTCAGGCGTTTCCACCACTAAATCACCATGGCTCATCCAGACGATTTGTTCTTTCGGCAGATCACTGAATAACTTAGACTCATTTTGGATCGCAAGTGTCGCTTTTCCGTATTCACGGTTTTTCGCTGGTTCCACTTTTCCGCCAAAATGTTTAGTCATAAGCTGCATGCCATAACAAATACCGAAAATCGGTAGGCCCATTTCGAATATGCGTTCATCACAGCCAAATGCATTTGCATCATAAACACTATTCGGGCCCCCTGAGAATATTATTCCCGTTGGGTTCATTTTCTCGATTTCCTCTACAGTAATTGTATGAGGATGAAGCTCACTGTACACACCAAATTCACGGATACGACGAGTGATCAATTGGTTATATTGGCTTCCGAAATCAAGTACTACGATCATTTCCTGGTTTTTTTGCAATTCTGTTTTCCCCGGCACAAACGTCACCTCTATTAATGTAATTCACTCTAAAATCGAGTGATACTTTCTTATAAAAAATATTATCATAAAAAAAGAAAAACTAAAAATCCACCCTCAAAAATACACAAAAAGTATAGACGAAGGCAGATTTTCAGCTTTCCTGTTAAAATCCGCCTTCATAGTCAAATCATTTACGGTGATTCGGTAGAAACTTTCGATCCATATTATCGAGGATATATGAAGGATATATTAGTTTAAGTTAGTTTTTGTTATTGTATCAATATAATAAAAACCTGGTCAAGAGCTAGTTTTTCTCATTAAGCTTTCCCAACCCTTTTGAAAGTGTTTCCATTCGCCATCTTCCACGTCTCCACGATATATCATTAACTCGTATCCAGCCGTCAATTCACTCATCTCATCTGTATCGTACACTGCATCCACGTAGGCTGCGTACTCCCTTAAAGTTTGCCCCTCCGGACGAACTAAACCTGCTCGCTTTAATTGTTTCAGTAATATTAAATATGCTGTCGTAAAACGAGCACCTGATTTGTTTCTATAATGATGAATCTGCAGATATGGAATCCACTTCCTTCTGGAAAAATAGCCTATTGAAGCAAGAATCATTACACTTAACAGTGTGATGGCAGTCCATTTCAAGAGTCCTCCCATGCCCCCAATACTAATTTTGCCTGATGATTGAGTTTCCCTATCGGGTGTATTCTGCCGTTCCCTGGTCTCTTTCTTTGTTTGTTCTTCATTAGTTGGGGTTTCTTCAGGGTTCTTGATTTCTTCCTGTTTCAACTCCGAATCGTAAAATTCAACTTCCCCATCGAAACCCTTTGTCGGCTCGAAGGGGACCCAGCCTATCCCTGAGAAATAAACCTCGGCCCAGGAATGTGCATTATTATTGGTCACCTTATAAACGGATTCACCATCATGGATTGATTTTTCCCCTTCCGTATAACCCTTTACCCACCTGGCAGGTATATTGGCGGCACGAAGTAAAACGACCATTGCACTTGAATAATTATCACAATACCCTATCTGCGTCTCGAATAAAAATTGATCGACATAATCTTGATTTGTTTCCGGATACGGAATATCGTCCTTTGAATAAATGAATTCAGGCCCGTCAAAATAATCCTCTATTGCTTTTGCTTTATCGTACCAATTCGATTCATTTCTTGTAAGTCGGGATCCCAATTCGTAGATCCGGTTTGGCAATCCCTCTGGAAGCTGTGTGTTTTTTTCCATTAACAAATCCATCGATTCGTCAGGTTCTGTGGCTTTCCTTAACTCAGCTATATCAAAACTCGGCATATCATAAACCAGCTCATACTCTTTCATGACCAGTCGTTCGCCATTTTCCTGTTCAGATATTACTTTGTCCATCCCCTGATAATATTTGAAATCCATTCCGTTCTTACCCTGAATTTTTTTTAAATACCCGGACTGCGGATGAAGTATATGGGAATATGATTCCGTCATGGACAGCTTTGCCGTCATTTCTTCTGTTTTAACCACTTCAGGAACGTCATAAATATTTAAAGATGCCATATCCTGACCGTTGGAAAAAGAGTGAAAGTCCTTTTCCAGTATGGAAACCCATCCTTTCCCGGTATAAATATCTTTGTTCTCCACTTTCCAATAATGTCCTGCAGGTGCATTATTATAAAAAACGGTGGAACTATCTGGCTCAATCGAACCGCCAAGATCCGAATCATCTTCATCATATCCGACACTTTTCTCCTTCGAACTACCGTCTTCTTTTAGGGCTTTATCAGAATAAGAAGTAATATAAGGCACTGGGTCCGGCCACTGCGGAGAGAGTTTTGGGGCACCGAAACCAACAAGGACACTTACCGATATCATTCCGGTCAGCATCAGGAGCCATTTATTTATGGAAACCATCGGAAACCTAATCATCTCGTGTATCGTTAGACGCAGCAGGGACAGCAGACCGAGCATCAAGAACCCGATGATGATGATCCTTATCATTGCCTTATCTCCCACATAGGGAGTGAATGTATCTAGTACAGAGATGAAAATCACTGTTAACATAAAAAAGAAAAAGATGCTTTGCCTCACCATCACCCAGTAATGAATCAAATACGTTACAAGCCAAAGAAGGACAAAAAACAGCAACGTCCGAAACGGATTTGTTAGCAATCCCCAATTCCCATCGTATATATACCCTAGGTTTTCCGAAAAATCCACTAGAAAACCTTTCAACCATGATAATTGAAATAAAGCGGTTTTCGAATGAAGGAACTGTAAAGAAATCATTATATAAGCACTAATGAGAATAAACCGGATTGACCAATGTACGTGGAAATAGTGCAGTAGTAAGGAAAAAATCAAAAATAGGACAAAAATGATGATATTCCCTGTATCGGTGAGTTTATCGACAGGCCTTAACCACTCAGTGATCAACAACAGACCAAAGATATATAGGAGGACATGCATGAACCTTTCCAACTTTTCGGTAGTGACTTTCATTCCGCCATCACCTTTGATAAATCAAGCTTTAGTTGGCCATGTTCAAAAAAGCTAACCTTTATCCCCCTCGAGACTGCTGTAGATCTTGACATTTTTTCCTCATCAGTAAGATCTGCCGGTTTCTTCACACATAACATCAATCCCTGATTAGCACGGGAAGCACTCAACATGTCCACCTTTTCTAAGGTTAAGTCTGAAACAATGAATATCACAGCAGCGTTTGCCGGAAAGATTCCCTTCCATATATTTTCTTTCAATGCGTTTACCTCACTTGGTTCTTCTTTAGCAAGTCGATAAAAAATCTTTCTTCTTTGATTATTGCCTGCTCCTGTCGGTATAATTACCTTCGATCCCATACTTGCATACCCGACCTCCATGCCTTTTTTTAACATGGCATGTGCAATGGAAGCCGTCATTACAATGGATTCTTCTAATAAATCCGAAGGCTTATTATCAAGCATGATGAATAAATCCCGGTTTTTCTGCACTTCGAATTCCTTCGTCATGATTTCACTCGTTCTAGCCGTCGCCTTCCAGTTAATCCATGATAACTGATCGCCTGGCTGATACTCCCTTACCCCGGAGACCACTGAATGTTCCCGTTGTGTTTTCTTTGTTGAACCCACTGCCCCCTCATTGAACACTCGAGCAAGATTACTGTAGGCAAGCTCATGATATGGAGGGAAAACAGTTATTTTCAAAGGTGAGCTATATATCGCCTCCTTTTCAAAGAGCCCGAAAAAATCCTCTACTCTGAAGCGGATCGATTGAAACGAATGTTCTCCGCGTGGCAAGTTTTCCAAGGTATATGACATACTGAAGGTACGCTTGAACCCCGGAAAGATCATTATTTTCCTTTGGAATCCGCTATCTTCCATCCTCTGAGGCAATTCCTCCTCTACCAACATAAATAATAGGGGCAGCAGGTTTTTACGGGTAAATGTCAAGACTACTTCAACAGATTCGCCTGCATGGCATTCCCTTTTATTGCTCTTTCTCTCAACGGTAAAGGCATGCAGCGGATAAAACAGCAGAAGCGCTGCGTACATTGAAAACGGCAAAAACGAATAAAAAATAAACCAACTGACAAAACCACCTTGAAACATTGCAAAGCAGAAGGTAACGGCCATGAGTGATACCAGTCCGATTACACTCATATTTCCCCTTGAAATGCTGATGAATTTTCCCATTAAGTCACAACTCGCTTTACAGGCACTTGAGTCATCGCGACAATTTCATGTATCACCATCCCGGCATCGAATCCAGCATAATTCGCTTCAGGTTTCAAAATAAGCCGGTGGGAGAATACGAATGGAACTAAATATTGAACATCGTCCGGTAGAACATAGTCCCTGCCCTGGATCAAAGCGTATGCTTGGGCTGCCTTCATCAACGCTATCGATCCACGCGGGCTTACCCCTAAATAAACCCCTTCATACGTTCGGGTTTTATTCGCCAATTCAACAATATAACGTTTTATTGTGTCATCCACTATCACCGCTTTTACCTCTGCCTGTAATGCTATCAATTCATCTAAGGTGATGACGGATTCAAGCTCTTCAAGCGGTGCCATATATTGAGCCCTATGAAGTACCTCTATCTCTTCCTCCACTCCTGGATAGCCCATGTTCATTTTTAATAGGAATCTATCCAATTGAGCCTCTGGAAGCGGATATGTTCCCTCGTACTCAATGGGATTTTGTGTCGCCATTACGAAAAAGGGCTTATCCAATCCTCTTGTGATACCATCAATTGTCACACTTGCTTCTTCCATGGCTTCAAGCAAGGCAGACTGCGTTTTAGGCGAGGTCCGGTTAATTTCATCGGCTAAAACAATATGGCCCATTATCGGTCCTGGCCTAAAAATGAATTCTTGTTCCTTAGGATTAAAGATGGAAACACCCGTTACATCAGAAGGCAGTAAATCAGGCGTGAATTGTATACGCTTAAAGCTTGCACCAATTGATTTTGCCAGCGCTCTTACCATTACTGTCTTTCCCACACCCGGAACATCCTCCAATAAGACATGCCCACCGGAAAGAAGTGCTACGATGCTTAGTTCTGCTATATCCCGTTTTCCGATAATCACCTTTTCAATATTACCTAGAACCATTTCAAGTTTCTGATTGACCTGCTTATAACTCATTCTCTACCTCCTGAGATTCCCCTATCACCATTTCATACCTTTTCTATATCAATGCCAACACACCATTTACATTAAGATCCAATTAAACCTTACATTGTAAGTTTACTAGATATTCAGTAATCCATAAACGAATTTCTCTAAAAATATTAATACTGCTAATGAAAAAGGTATGGTAAACTAATTGCCCTTGTCAGCTTAATAGGGAATTCGGTTTAAAACCGAAGCTGTTTCCGAACGGTAAGTACTACTGAAATAAGATGCGTCAACTCCCTCCCTTTCTTGTTTATGCTAAAATGAATGCAATCCACTCATAAGATATAAGGGGTACTGATGATCATGTATAAAAAATTCTTCATTTTGATCTTCGCAGTCGCCCTTCTTTTAGGGCTTATTAAAACCATTATGGAAATGTAGCAAAAACAGCCCGAGTCCTGACATAAGTCAGGACTCGGGCTGTTTTCATTTTCGTTTAACCTCTCCATTAAGCTTCCCCATTTTCGGGATAAGAATAAAAAACAAACAAACAACAGAAAGTGCCAAAATGACGCCGAGCAATATCGTCAGGTCAAACTTAAGGGAAGGTGCTGTTTCTTTTTCGCTTCTCGTTCGAACTCTGACTTCCGAGAATAATCCAAGCTGTTCTGATTTTGAAGCGATGGTATTATTTTGATTCTTCGGTACCGGAGAAAGAAACAGTGAATCCTTCACCGAGTCCATGACATCATATTTCCCTCTTTCAAAAGTAAGGTCCTTTTGTTCTTCAGGCAATCTCCGCTTCTGTTCCAACAATCCTTCCTCATGGAAATACTCCGTTTGAATATCAATATCACTTTCTTGATATTCATTGGGCTCCACCATGGGTTCCTCTTCTGCCCCGCCATGCGGTGTATGGCTAAAGAACATGAAGAATAAGACTGCCATTACGTATTTAATCCACTTCATGGGCCATTTCTCTTCTTTCTGTAAGACGCTTCACTATATATGGAATGCCCGTTCCGATAAGCGTCAGTACAATCAAGATGATAATAGCCGGAATGAATGCCGACTGATTACCGAATTGAATCGACATGTATACGTCTGCAACCGGGTGGTCGACATTGAAATTAGGCATGATTAAATCCAATAATGGAATGGTAAAGAAACTGATCAAACCAATCACCAGGATAGCACCGACAAACGGACCAATTGAGAAGGCAAGCCGGGTAAACGCTGAACAGAAGAATAAAAGCAGGACGGTGAAAACGGTCCATTTAATCTCCTGCATATCTCCCAGTGGATAAATCTTCAAACCATATATACTGATTATTAAACCTACGCTCAGATTCAATAATGTAAACAAGGCCGCATGGACCATCATTGGAATGGTTTCATAATGATGCAGGAAGAAACCGATCAATAACCCAGAAATGAGTATGATCACCAACATGACAATTGGCGGAATATTGACCTTTTCCTGATGAAGGACTTCCCCGCTGATTTGAACGGGATTCGCTAAATATTCGTACACATACCCGTTCTGCTGATCATCGACTAGAGTGTTGTTCAAGACGCTATATACGTCCGTCTTGATTTTTACGGTTGAGTCTACATTTTGGGACCAATTATCATTTAGCTGATCAGCCCTTTCCTGTACGGACCCCACTTTCGCTTGCAGGTCTGCTGTATCCTTCGTAACCGTGTCTTGTCGTTCCGCTACAGAATTGACAAGGGCGGAAATGGAGCCGACAGTTGTTGCCGTATTGTCTTGAAGTGAGACAAACATTTCACCATCAAGGTTCACTGGAGGTTCCGTCCCTATTTCAGGAACTTCAATATGATCTGATAAATTGGCAGATACTCCTTGAGCACGTTCGGTAATTGCCGCTAATTCAGCTAAAGTTGCTTTCTGCCCTGATTCGACGTTTGCATCATATTCCTTCATATAACCCATGATGGAGTCGGAGAACATCCCAAAGTTTTCATTGACTCCTGCCAAACTGGCTTTGACAAGTTTTGCTTCTTCATCTACATTTCCGGAAACCCCAATTTTCAAGTTTTCCAATTCTTTTATATTGGCTGCAAAAACCTTATCTACATTTGCTTCCGTGACTCTTTCAGCCAATTTGCCATAAGATGAGAGTGAACCATAATAGGCAAGGAGGGTAGTTGAATTCCGGTTAGTGATAGGTTTTTCAAAGGCCTTCACCAACATTGCCCGCCTTTCTCCCCCCACTTTTCCAAGGAGTGCCTGTTCGAGATTCTTGATCTTTGTGATGGCCTCGTCAAGTGTCATACTCTGGAAATCTTGTAATTTTTGAATATCTTTCTGGGACTGTTTCCACTGATCACCTAAATCCTTATAATTCATGCCAAGTTTATTATAATCAGCCTGTAATTTCGTAAATTGCGCGAGCAGATCATTATATGAATCTACCAGTGTATTAAACTCCGTTATCACTTGATTATAATTTCCCGTTCTGCCGTTTACCGTTCCGCTAAGATTATTGATTTCAGTTTGGAGTTCCGCTGTAAGAACATTGATTTGTTCGGCAGTTTCTTCACTTCCCTCTGCCGGCACCAAACTTTCAAGTGCCGTGTGTATGCCATTGATTTGATCCAGCAGTCCCTGTAACGACAGATCATCAATCGGGTCCTTCTTTGAAGGAACAGCCTCCGATTCACCTTTACCTGTTTCCGTTTCAATATCTTCTATAATCGTTGTTCCTTCATCAATAATTCCCCCATCTCCAGAGCTGTTTGCAAGATCTTCTCTTTGCATAAGCAAGGTAGACTGAAGGTTTTCAAGAACCGTCTCTTCAGAGTGTTTGAATTGTTCAATCGAGCTTTGTTGATCTTGGGTGATTTTCGAAATTTGTTCTACTTGTTTATCTTTCATATTTGTTGAAAATTGTTCCAACTTATTATTGCTGGAATCAAGTTTCTGCTTCATGATTTCAACATTTCCATTAATGCCTTGGTCATTTAGACTGTATTTCGTATTCATCCCTTGCTGAATCTCCGGTACAGATTGGTTACCCTCATTCAACACCTTGTCATATGATTGTACACTGTCCATGATCAGCTGCTGATTTTGGGCCGAGGTTTTCTCAAAAAGGTTACTTTGAGCTTTTTGATATTCCTCAAAAGAAACTACATCCTTCACAAAGGAAGCCATCTGGGCTTTAGTGTTTCCTATTTCACCCATTGTTTCATTACTCGTTTTCCCAGCATCCTTCGTCTGGGCAAAGACGCCTTCAAGCATCTCCCTATGTCGTTTGATTTCCCCAGCAAGGCTTTCCGAGCTTGGAGTATAGAACTTATACATCGTATTTTGAAAAGCGATTTCTTTGGCAAGGACATTATCGAACTTCTTACGAATATCCCCCACTGATTGGGAAACATAGCTCCAATACTGCGTTGAAATGTGCTTATTCATCTTGCTCTTTGTTTTTTCTAATTCCTTTTGTACCTTTTCCATATTCTCTGCGTTCAAACTTGTTTGTACTTTGTACTTGATCCCCGCCTTGACTGGCTGTTCATCATCGAACGTATAAATATTCTCTGAAAAATCCGATGGGAAGTAAATAACGGCATCGTACTTTTGGTTTGCAAGTCCACTTTCCGCCGTACTTCGGTTAACCACAAACCAATCATATTCAGAATCCTTGTCCAATGTGGCAGCAAGCTCTGAGCCGACGTAAATGGGATTATTGTTAAATTCAGTCCCATCATCTTCATTGACAATGGCGATTTCACGAGAAGCCGTTTCCGTCTTTTTCATTGGATTTTGGCCAATATAAGAAAAAAACAGGATTGGCAGCGCTAAGATCACCAGTATTTTACCGATTAATAGAATCGGCTTTATTTTTTCAGACACTCTCTTGCACTCTCCTTCTATATTCACTTAGAGGAATTTGGATTTTACTTTCCTGACCGTTTAGTACAAAATATCCGTAACCAGGCTGAATCTCTTCTTCTTTTCTCGAATAGGAGAGCGTATACAAGCTTTGGTCCGACTTTTTAAGAAGCAAAACTGCCTGTCTGACTTGTTTCAATTCGGTTGTCAACGAATCATATCCCTTGGTGAAGTCATTTGCATTTCCAGCGACGATTAGACTAAACCCAAGATGACTGTACTGTTTCATCAAACCACTGATCCTATCCTGAATCCTGCCGTCAATCGTTTGTTGAAGCCTTGAAATACTATCAATGACAAAAATGATCGATGGGAATTCCAGCTGCTTCATCGATTTCATTTCCAATGCCGCTAGATAACGTCGTTCACGATCCTCAAAGATGTCAGTGATATGATCGAGCCATTCGGTTATCTGGTCTTTTGTCTCCACATAACGTACCGTCTTCATTGAAGCATATGAAGATAGGCCACGGTCAACTCCGTCAAATAAACCTATTTCCCCAATGGTCTGTGTAAGCAGCGATTCCAATAGTATTTTAAGGACATTCGTTTTCCCTTTACGTGACTGTCCGACGACAAGCAAGAATGGATTGGAATCCAACTCCACACAAACAGGTGTAACGCTTTCCTCTGAAAGCCCGATTGGTATGGAATCCTCCTTAATGGCTTGTGAATAATATGTCTTGAAGGTGTCGGTATCAAGACGTGTCGGTAACATCGGAATGGCCGGCGGCTTAGCTAATTCTTTATATTTATCCTTATGCTTTGCAACAGCTTGTTTCATTTCATCCAAAACGGCTATATCATCCGCTCCATCGGCTGGTAAATAAATCTGCGTGAGATGGGTTTGGTCCTTTTTCACCAACGCCCTTCCCGGAACAGGTTCATTCTCATACTGGGTCCTTCCCAAGACTGAATATTGTTCCGAACTGTCCATTAAATAATGGACGACCTTCGTCTTAAGACTATTCATTAACGGCTGGCGAATCGAATTTATTCTCGTTGCCGTTAAAATCATGAAAATTCCAAGTGATTGCCCATCACGTGCAAACTGAATGAGCTGTGCTTCCTGGTCCTGCATTTCATCCTTCACTAAATCGAAATTATCGACCACGATAAAAATGATCGGCAATTTATCCTCCACTAATGCGTTATAAAGCTTTATATTACTAAGCTCCCTTTCTGAAAAAAGCTGCTTACGCCTTTCCATTTCCGCTTTCATGAACAACATGAATTTTTCAATTTTCCTTAACTCATCGAATCGAAAGTAATCCCCTGTGTGAGGCAGCTGGCGCAATGGCAGTAAAGCGCTATTCCCGAAATCGAAAATGTAATAATGCAGTTCTTCAGGAGTGAATTGATCTGCAAAACTAAAGAGAAGAGTCAAAACGGTGGTTGACTTGCCGTATCCGGAAGAACCAAAAATCCCAACATTCCCATCTTCAATCCAGTTATAGACATAATTTGTCTGGCTCTGCAATTCGGGCTCATCCTTCATTCCAAGATGGAATTGATTCATCGTCAGACTTGTTTCAGCATTTCTCGATAGACGGTCTTGAAGTGGCTGAAGCCATGGGCTTGCCAACTTCTTAATCTTCATTTCTTCCTGCGTCTTCACAATATGATCCGCAACGGCTTCAATTTCACTAATCTTTTCTTTCCTCTTATTAGTGATTTGTTCCGATACATTTGAGATTTGGACAAGACCAAGGTCTGTGACGAATGCCACTTCATCCTCAGATCCAACCGTATCCTCTAAATATGGTGCACCGCTCCAAGCAGACTGAAACAGTTCATAAACCTCATTATTTCCTACTTGCAAATATCCCCGTCCGGTGACCGTAATATTTGCGGCATCGCTATTCTTAAGAATTTCCTTACTATCATTGGCATCCTGCACTTTCAAGGAGATTTTAAAACGGGCATTGCTCCAAATCTGGTTATCAATAACACCGCCTGGCTTTTGCGTGGCAAGAATTAAATGAACACCCAAGCTTCGTCCAATTCTCGCCGTACTGACTAATTCGCGGATGAAATCAGGTTCTTCGTTTTTAAGTTCGGCAAATTCATCTGATATCAAAAATAAATGCGGCAGCGGTTCATCCGCTTTGCCTTCTTTGTATAAATCCGTGTAATCATTGATGTGATTGACTTCATATCGATCAAACATTCTCTGGCGTTTCTTCAATTCGCTATTGATGGAGGCTAGTGCCCTGGCACTGAAATTCTTGCTTCCCTCAATATTCGTAATGACTCCCAGAAGATGCGGAATCTGCCTGAAAGGCTGTGCCATTCCCCCGCCTTTATAATCAATGAGCAAAAAGGCAACTTCATGAGGGTGATAATGAACGGCTAATGATAGGATGTAGGTTTGCAGTAGTTCACTTTTCCCCGATCCCGTCGTCCCAGCCACCAATCCATGCGGGCCATGTGCCTTTTCATGCAAGTTCAATTCAACCCTATCCGTTTTCCCTTTCAATCCAATGGGTACCGCCAAGGATTTGGAAGACTGATTGGTCCGCCAGTTATGGCTGATAGGCAGATCTTCGACTTCACGCGCTTTCAATAATTCCAGAAATGATACCGTTTCTGGTATCGAATTATTCATGCCCTTTTGATGATCTAGTGAACGCAGCGTACGTGCATATCGCTCATTTCCTTCTTTTGTATGTGTATCAAGTGTAAAAGAAGTATGAACAGCCTTCGTTTGCTGGATGAGAATCTCACCTTCGCGATCATTTATATACTTCACAAGTGTATGGACATTTTCCGTCAAACTCTCTTTTGCATCCGCAGCAAAAATCGTCGAGATACCTAAATCGTCTGTTTTGCCTTCTAAATATTCCAGTATGACATGCTCCGCTATTAAATTACGATCCGTGACGATAAAGACGAAATGTGGGGTGAATCTCACTTTCCCTTTATTTTCATCCAAATCCCTTTCCCTCAAGAGCTGATAAATCGAAGTCAGTAGCTGGTCGCGGGATTGCTCATTGTAGATAAACCCTTTTGCATAGGCATGCGGCAGTTGAAAATGAGGGAGCCATTTCATCCATTCCCATTCTTGATAATCCTTTTCCGGAAAAATGGCCACAAATCGTACATCATGATAACTATGAAAAAAGGCCAGTTGTCCAATCAATTGCTGCAGCTCCCGTTTAACGATTGATTCTTTACCGACAAGGCCCATCGACCCGCTTGATAAATCAATGGATAGTGGAAGATCACCCAGGTTTTTATAAACATCGACAAGTTCCTGAGACTGCTCAAGTAAATCATCTATATCCCGATTGGACATATCGTTACTATTTACTGACACCTCATAGCTTGATGGTATAGTCGCCGTTCCAATCTTAAAGTGGAGAGCATCTTCACTTTCCAATGTTCGCTCCCAAATACGGTCGCTAATACTATCAGTTAGATGCTTCATCTTTTCAAAAGAAGGATAATGATAGAACAAAACATTCTTTTGCTTTTCAGACAGCTCTTGCAGTTCTTCCCTTTTCTGCTCTAGATACCGTGTATACACACGTTGACGTTTTTCTTCTCTGAATTTTTGCTTCTTCTTGTCTTTAAAGTATTGAACCGTCGAGGTTACTAAAGTCGTTGTGAACATCACAATCGATATGATGATGAAAATTCCCCGTGGCTGAACGATCGTGATGACCCCCATGACAATCAGCATCATTAACGGCGGCATAAGGATTAGCCATAACCCTCTATTATTATCCTCCGATTCTTGGCTCGGAAATGATATCGTCACTTTCTCATCCGGCAGTTCATAAATCATTCTTGGTGTTCGGCGATATTGTGGGTAGCTTTTTTTCATTTCAGAGATAGGCTTCTTCATTTTAGATAAGGATGTTTCATAACTTTCAGCACTATGAATCATCAATAAGTCGCCTTCAATCAACCTCAGCACCATATTCGGCCAGCAAATCAGATCGCCATTTTGAATGGGAAGTGTTTTCATTACCTTTTCACCGTTCAGGTATAGCCTGCTTGTTGCATCTGGTTTGAGAAGCCACTGCCCTTTATGAAGAACAAAGGAAAGGCCATTGCCGTGAACAGGTCCTTCTTTACGGAAAGTTGCTCCGCGATTTGCCGATATAGTGATTTCTTTCAAGTTGCCAATATAATAAAGGCTTTCTTCCAATTCCCCTGCCGTATAACAAATCTCGACCGTTTCTTCACCTTCATGAAAGGTGAAGCTTTGGAATGGTTTTACATCGCCAAGCTTCTTTCCCTCCCTAAACACCTCATATTCATCAAGCCCACCATGTCTTCTCAGCTCGATAGGTCCCTGTTCAAAGGGAATCGAATAGACGGTGATTGTATCCTGTTTTGAAGGCCCAATCGTAATTGGACCGTTATGTTTATCCTTGATCGTATAGGACTGGTAGGTCCCCTTAGAATAAATCCATAATAAACTCATTTAATCTCACCTCCGCAAAAGGCCCTATGCTCACTCTTTGCTTTTCTCTTTTTCTTCAGATGATTTTTTCGAAGAATCCTTGCTTTCTTCTTTTTCCCCAGAAGCTGGTTCCTTTTCTTCCTCTTCTTTTACAGCAGGCTGTTCTTGTTGCTCTTGCTGTTCTTCCAATTGCTTTTGCAATTCCTTTATTTCCTTTTCATATTGGGACAGCTCAGTATCGACTTCTTTAATTTGTGTTTCCTTTTCTTCCCCAGAAAGTTTATCGTCTAACTTAATCTGTTCTTTCTGATTTACCAGTCCATACATAATCAATTCGCGATCCTCCATGATTCTCGCCAAATCGATCGCGTCCTCGTTCATGCCCCTGCCTATATATATCCAATATAAGAGGTACTGACTATCGGTTTGCAAAGTGATTGCATTTTCTACATTCTTCTTCCTGACATCATCTAACGGCTCATAAATGACATAGGACTTCGCCAGTTCATATTGAACGACATACGGCATATTTTTCGGATCGTAGTTCTCCAACCGGTCAATGACTTCACTGTATTTTTGTTTTAAGAAGCTTTCACCGCTATCTACATATGCATCCTGCCTAGGTTGGGAGAAAAATAGTGTGTAAATCGTAAAGAACATCAGTGGTACTAGAATGATCATCGTACCCCAAAGTGTATAGCGGCCCGTTTTCCATTTTTTTTCAGGGATATGCACAAATGCTTTTTCTTCCTTCTCTAAAGCATCTATCCGTTTTTGAATGACCATGGATAGTTCATCCCAAGTCCCCGCTGCCAATATACTTTGTGATTCGTTCGATAATTTTAATGTTTTATAATAAAACAGATACTCTTCGAAAGTATACTGCCCATCCACTAATGCCGAAATCGTTGCCTTCGTTTCTTGAAATAGCTCATCTTGATTATGCTCATAAGGAGGCAAACTGTCTTTTACACCATAATGTAGGAAATATGGGGTCAAGCTTGGATCAAAAACGATATTTTCTGGACAGACGACTAGTTGCAGCCGAGTCAATTCATGATTTCTGATTTTCTTCACGATTTGATAAGACGATGCCCATCGACCTAAGAGGTTTCTATCTTTAGCATTGGAAAAAACAAAAAAAGAGGCCGGTGGATTTACTCTGATCTGCACCTCGTCCTCTGTCACTTCTATATGTTTCTGGAGAGCATCATCCGCTTCATGAATAAGCTGTAACTCCAGTGGGTCTTGCATCGATAGTTTTGCCCGTTGGAAAACGAACAGATACCCATTATCATCCTTCACCATTGCAGCTTCTGTTTTTTTCTCCAGATATGAGGATTTTTTCTCATCCATTCTATGTACTCCTTTACCCCTGCTAAAAGGGCTTTAGACTTTATTCCTATAACGAGCCCACACTTAATCCATTAGAGGATCTCAAGGCGGTCCCCCGTCGTAATTCCGCTATCAAGCAGGGTATCATAACCTGAACATACAAACTCTTTATTCTGGACCCGCACCCAATAGCCATCTTTAGGTACACTGGCAATATCCTTTACCTGCCATACAATTTCCACAACCTTCTTGATGGAGCGGTAATTCGAGACTTGCAAGTCAAATACTTCCCCTGTATACCTATTTAAATCGATCGTAAGTTGAATATATATGGAAACCACCTCTTTTAAAAGCAAAAAAGCACCACGATCTTCATTAAGAGTCGCGGCGCTTTTTCCTAGAAAATTCTTAATCTCTTTGACCTAATGATTATCCGCGAATTTGACTAGCAATCTGATTATCTGTGTCTTCAAGGATTTGAGCTGATTTATTCAATTGTTGAGAAACTTCATTCAACAAGCGAGCCATATCCATGAATGAAGGCTTCAATTCTTCATATTGCCCGACAAAAGCCTCACTGGAAGAACCTTCCCAAATACCAGTTAAATGATCTCTCATTTTATCTAAACGACCAATGATATCCGTTACCTGTTGGCTCTCATTATCATATTGCCTAGCTACATCTTTCAGTTCCGAAGGTGTTACGCGAATTTGTGACATATAAAAACTCCTCCTTTTATCTTATATAGTACATTTTAATGGAACCATACATTTTCTGCCATATAAATAAAGCTAAAGTCGAAAAATGGTAAATTATGATTAGAGAAAAAACCTAAATATGGAATTATTAAAGTCTATGTACCTGTTTTTTCGAATCAATAAACCTTTCTTTGAATAAGTTTTAATTTTTATTACTTTTTTATGGTAGAAAAAGTTCCTTATGCCCAACTTTTCTGGACCATTACTAAAAGGTATGGTTCCCATCAAAATCTCTATGAAATTAATCAAACGATTGATTAATTTTTTAAAAACCGATTAAAAGGATCGCCGAATGTACGAAGATCCTTTCTTCAAAGCAAATAAACTATTTTAATACATGGATTTCAGCTGTACGACTTAGTTAATGGAGATCATTATCAAATGATCAAGTTCTCATATAACCCGTTCCAAAAAGTGTTTCACAAACCGATCCGCTTCCACTTTCGTACAGACGCGGATTCTAGGTCCGCTATCCTGTTGGCCGATTGTCCTGCCTGTTTCTTCGCCTTCAGTCACCACCTTGACGTTCATCATTTCTGCACTTACAAAACTTGAATCAATCGCAACCCCGACTGCAAGTGGATCATGAAGGGCGCAACCGCCCAAACCTGGATGGGAGGTTTCATAAGCTTTCATATAATAATCGGCCATTTCCGCTAAAAATCGGGCGCTCTCCTTACCAGTTGCCCTCCATTCATCAAGCTTCGATTTCAAAAGATATGTTTGCAGTGTCACATCAAGTCCCACTAGGGTGATTGGCAGCCCGGATGAAAATACCTGGTCAGCCGCTTCAGGATCGGATACTATGTTCGCTTCAGCATAAGGCGTTACATTTCCTTGTACGTTTACAGCGCCGCCCATAATAACCACCTCTTTTACTAAGGACATGATTTTTGGGGCCTTTTTAATCGCCAATGCGATGTTAGTCAGTGGTCCTACTGCAATAACCGTAATTTCATGCGGTCGGCTTTTCACTTGGTCGATAATGAAATCTGATGCATTCCCTTTTGATGCTTTAATAGTTGGTTCAAACTGAAGGGTATTTCCTAATCCGTCTTCCCCATGGACATGCTTGGGATATTTCTTCTTCTTTCCGCGTACCAATGTTTGACCGGCTCCTTCGAAAACCGGAATGCGCCTATTTAATTTCTCCAAAACGGCAAGTGTATTACGGGTCGATTCAACAACGGGTACGTTACCAAAGCAAGTGGTAAACCCCAGCACTTCCAATTCTGGTGAATTTAATGCATATGCCATGGCCATGGCATCATCAATCCCAGTATCAACATCAAATATGATTGGTTTCAATATTTCCACACCTTCCAGAATTACATTTTGGGCCTCTAAATAGCTATCCACACGTTTCATGTCTTTTCTTATGTATCGGGGATCACTATTTTCCAACTGAATTTTAACATTCAATTATAGGCAGTTCCACAGAAATTTAAGAATACTCACAATTTCCAAACAATGAAAAAGCCTGCTGGTTCTTGTATCTACTAGTAAAAATAGTTGACCGCCTATAAATATCAATGATATAAAAAGGGAAATGAAGAAGTAGGGCCCTTATTCCTAGAGTCTTCTCTAAAGGTAGTTATGATTACATGCGGTTGACGAAGGTGGATAAAGGATGCAAATGTTTAAGTTAATCGAAGATGATCCTTTTACGTATAAAAAGGGAACAAAATTTTTTTTAATATCGCATTCAGAATTCATAGGTGTGAAAAGTTTTGTATTACTAGCTGAAGATTTGAAAGGAAAGATCGAAGTAACGGAAGAAGAATTGAAGAGTAAATTCGTTTCCATACATTGATCTTCGTTAAACTGAAAAAACGAGGGAATTTCATTTCTGAAATCCCCTCGTTTTTCTTATTTCAAATCTTCAATCGAATCAATATCGACGTAATCCGGTACGACCAGACCAAGCTTTGTTCCTTTTAAGTTTGGTCCAAGGTCAACCATGTCCTCTTTATACTTATTATAGTATTCAAGATGTGTTCCCGGGAGCCATGCAGCCACCATAGCATCCGCACTTCCGTTTGCAACGCCGGCAAACATTGGTCCCACTTCTACTTGACTTAATGTTACGTCATAACCATTCTGTTCCAGAACCTTGCCAATAACATTTGTACTGGCAATTTCAGTGTCCCATGCAACATAAACCAGTTTGATTTTTTCACCATTTCCTGATTTTGCACCTTGGGTCCATTCTGATACTTTGTCCTGATTTTCCTTAATCCATTTTTCTGCGGCCTCTGAAGGAGACATCCCTTCAGCGACTTTGACCATTACATCTTCCATATCTCCTGTTTCCCAGAAGAATTGATCAAGAATTTTATATGCACCGGGTGCATCCTGTTCAAGGCCTTTTCTCGCAATGGAATTGATGTTTTCAGCCTTGCCGAAGGATTCCTTCGGATCTTCGAGATATTTCAAGTCATATTTCGAAAACATCCAATGCGGTGACCATCCAGTAACGATGATCGGTTCTTTTTTATCAATTGCTTTTTTCAATTCAGCAACCATTGCCGCAGAGGACCCTTCAACCAACTTCCAATCATCCAGCTTATAATCACCTATAGCCGTTTTAGTAAGCTTCATCAAACCTGCTCCAGGTTCAATTCCGATGATTTCATAATTGGTTTTGGCAGCAAAACTGTTTTTATCCCCGTTCACAGCTTTTTCTTTTGTAAAAGTACCGAATAGTGCAGTCCCTACAACAAGTAAAGCTAATATTGTAAAAATGATTTTCCTGCTAACGATATGCTCGTAAGCTGGCTTACGAAGGTTTTGCGTGATACGATCTAGAATGATTGCAATGATTACGATGGATAATCCTGCTTCAAATCCTTGTCCTACATTAATTTGGCTGACAGCCCGGTAAACATCTGCCCCAAGTCCGGGTGCTCCAACCAATGAAGCTGTAACAACCATGGATAATGCAAGCATGATGCTTTGGTTAACTCCCGCCATAATCGTTGGAGTAGCCAATGGTATTTGTACCTTGAATAACTTTTGGCTGCTTGTTGAACCAAAAGCATCCGATGCTTCAATTAAATCATTAGGCACTTCCCGAATCCCAAGATTTGTCATACGGATTGTCGGTGCGATTGCGAAAATGAATGACGCAATGATCCCCGGCACTACCCCTATTCCAAAGAATAATATTGAAGGAATCAAATAAACGAATGCAGGCATTGTTTGCATGAAATCCAAAATTGGGGTTACGATCTTGCGCACGGTTTTATTTTGTGCACACCATATTCCGATCGGTATCCCGATCACTATCGTTAAAGCTCCTGACAATATAACGATTGCCAGAGTTTGGATGCTTGATTCCCAATACCCAAGATTATCAATCAATAGTAAGCTGATGAATGTAAATACTCCCAATGGCCATCTGCTTGTATAGGTAACCAGAAGGGTTAGGACTATGATTAACACGATGGAAGGTCCAGTACTCATTACATCGACCAAGATATTCAATAGACCCTCGATTACATTCGTAATAAATGTAAATAATCCAGCAAATACAATAGTTATCCAATCCACTAAAGAATCAACCCAAGCTCCTAGTGGGATTTTCGGCATATTCATTGAATTATTCACTCTCCATTTCATTCAAGGAATCTTTATTTCCTGCCAGAGCACCGATAACGGCACCACGAAGAAGAATTCCTTTAATTCTGTTCTGATCATCGATGACTGAGATTGGCAAACTTGAAGTCGCCATCACTTCCATGAGGTTTCCAAGTAATTCATCCTCTTTTACAGTTGGGATATCGGTTGACATCACTTCTGAGATCGATTGGTTATTGCTCATTGCCTGACGAGCCTGTTCAGCAGTCACGGCCCCCAATAACTTCTGCTTTCTATCCACAACAAAAATGCTGGAATACCCTTGTTTACGCATGATTTCCAAGGCAACCCTCGGACCTCTGTCCACCGCGACCTTCTCTGGGCGTATCATCACATGAGACGCTGTCAATACTTTTGATAAATCAACATCTTCCACAAACTTCTCGACGAATTCATTGGCTGGATTCATCATGATTTGTTCAGGGGTTCCCAATTGAATGACACTTCCATCCTTCATGAGGGCAATTCTATCCCCGATTCTTAATGCTTCATCAAGATCATGGGTAATGAATATGATCGTTTTTTTGTACTGATCTTGAATTTCAACCAACTCATCCTGCATATCCTTACGTATTAATGGATCAAGAGCACTGAAAGCTTCGTCCATCAATACTATGTCCGTATCACTAGCAAGTGCCCGAGCTAACCCAACCCTTTGCTGCATACCACCGCTAAGTTGTGATGGCAGCTGATTTTCGTAGCCTTTCAATCCAACGGCCTCTAGAGCCTTCATCGCTTTTTCATGACGTTTTGATGGATCCACTTTTTGAATTTCGAGCCCAAATTCCGCGTTTTCCAATATCGTTTTATGCGGGAATAAAGCAAAGTTCTGAAAGACCATGCTTATTTTCTTTTGCCTGACTTCCCTTAAGCGTGCCGCGTTCATCTTTACGATATCTTCTCCCCCAATTAAGATTTCTCCCAATGTAGGATC
This sequence comes from Peribacillus sp. NPDC006672, assembly GCF_050274955.1. Classification (NCBI taxonomy): domain Bacteria; kingdom Bacillati; phylum Bacillota; class Bacilli; order Caryophanales; family Bacillaceae; genus Peribacillus; species Peribacillus sp. NPDC006672. The sequence continues at coordinate 33,065 of NZ_JBNNOR010000023.1, read as the reverse complement.
GATCAAACGGTTGAACATGCGGATTAGAGTAGATTTCCCACTTCCAGATAGACCCATGATGACAAAAATTTCGCCTGGATAAATCTCGAAATTCACATTATTAACCCCTACCGTTTGTCCCGTTTCTTTCAAGATTTCTTTTTTTGTTTTGCCTTGCATCAATAAATCTGTTGCTGCTTTTGGAGATTTGCCAAAAATTTTCGAGACATTTCTGACTTCTACATACGGCTTCATCAATTCACCTCATTCTAATAGTTGCCCATATGATTCAGTTTTGCTGAATTTCCCCGTTTTATGCGAGTTATGATTATTAATACACAAGCACCTTTAATCGAAATTTTAAAAACGATTCTACCCATACACTTTATTCTTCTGTTCTATACCATATTGAGGTAAAAAAAGCGGAATTGACATATATGTGAGTGGTCCCTTCTTGCACAGGACCTAATGAGCATAGATACTTCTATTTTTATTGTTCCCAAGAAGAAATTCTTTACTTGGATTATATATGTGTGATTAATTGAGCATTTCAAGTAGGAAAAGGAGGTGCAATCACAACTGAGGAAACAAGCAGGCACAACATATACCAACTGTAATATAAACGATTTCCACTTAGAGTTTTCTGTCCAAACCTTGGACTAAAGATTACCCTCTTAAGTACTTCATTTTCCTTAACCAGGTGGAATGATACTTGCAGTATGACACCATACGCATTGAAAATGATTATGGGATTCCCAATGTGTCTAATTTGAGCATTTCAAGCAGGGAAAGAGGTGCAATACAACTGAGGAAACTAACAGGCACAGCATATACCAACTGAAATATATGGTTTTTTATTTTTTAGAGTTTTGGTCAGTCCCATTACACGGAATAAACCGTTCTCCCTAAAGTACTTCATTACCTTAACAAACAATGAATATAAATTCAAATGATGTGCGGCGTAATTGTTGAGTACTTAGGTTAAGATGGTGCATCATATGAAAGTGGCGCCATACTACTATAAACATTGATTTATCAACGGTTAAAGCAAAAAAAGCGACATTGAAAATATATATCCGCATACACGATTAATCATTTTTTTCAAATGTAAAATTATCTCACAATCGAGTACTCTTCACGAACAAAACCAGAAGCATAATTGCCTTCTTTCAATTAACCCACTCATAGGTTCTTTGGCTGTACAAGTTTTCCATGCTGCAAAAGTTATTCAATAATAATAATAATAATAAATACAGACCATGCATTTAATTAAACCCGGCCTGAACAATCGCTCCACTTCTTCGCCTTACTATTCATAATAAAGATTGTATTTTCAATCATTTTTTGTTATTTTAAAATATTTTTTTGACGTTGCCGGGAGATGAAATCCGTATTTATCCTAATTGGAATATCCCTAACATCACTAGATTTCTTGGTAAACAAAATTCTCATCTTCACTTATCAATTCATAATTTCTATATACTATATAGATTTTTTTCACATATTTGTGATCAAAGGCAGAGGACGGGCCGGCACAAGGATAACTGCGGCTGGAATGGAGAAATTACTTCCAAAATAAAAGTGCGCTCTTTCATTTCCAGAATACTTTCACACGCGGAATCAAAATCGGATGCCCCGACAAGGCAAGCTTAGTGGGCGAGGGCGGATTCAAAACCCGAAGGCATGAAAAGAAGGTTCCTCTGATAAAAGGAACGTTTGAATGAGGGAGTGACAATTATGCCTGGGAAAAGACACCACTGTCATGGCGAAAGCTATCTTTTGTTAATCGATAATGATCATACCATTTGCCTTGCTTTTGAAGCCGGTCAACTTGAGTTATATGTAATGGGGCCTGTTCTTGTCTTCAACCCGCTTCAATCTACCAAGCATTATGTACAGCGCCTTCTATAATTGAGTAAATACTTTATTGAAGGTATTGCTGCAAATGAAGAGATCCTGTAAGAAAATGCGGAAAGCAGCATCGGTATCATATCGGCTATGAGACAGCTTTCCGTATTGCTCGCGAAGCTGCGGCAACAGAAAAGTCCGTGAGCTGTGTAGGAAGCGCGGGGTCCTCGAAAAAGAGGAACTGGATGTCACTTTGAATTCTTATGAAATGACATTCCGAGATTTGCAGATGTGTATCCATTGTGTATGTTCTGGAAAGAAATTTAAAATAGAGATTTCCTGTTAACTTGAAGGTTATGAAGCTAATCAAAAGTACATTCTTTTATTGCAACTTCACCCCTGGTGAAGTTGCTGTCTTTATACCTAAGGAACTCACTTTAGTTTAGTGCTGACTTTCCAATATCCTCCTTCTTAAACTTGGAAAACATGAAAATCATAATCCAAACTAAATTTATATATTATTGGCAACTTCAATTTTCTTGACTAATTTGTTCTACTATTTGAATGATGTCCTGGTCCTCACTTATTACTCCTTTATCAAAAAACAACCTCGTGTTAAATCGGTAGGATATGTGCTCTGATGACAAGGCAGCGGAAATCGGCAACTGGAATGAAAATGGAATAAGGATTTCCTGCTCCTCCTCTATAAATTTTGTTGTCAGTATGGTTGTGGTGTCAAAGATCCGTTGTACATTATTCACCTTGTCTAATTGCACTAAGTCACACTCCAACCGTTTTATTTTTTGCTCACAGATTCCTCCTATTATGTAGAATTCACCTGTTATCCGTTCTCCCAGCCCATACTTTACCTTAGGCAATTTAAGGTCGATTACAGCTTTTCCTATTCCTAATTGTGACAGATATCTTCTCAACAACAAGTTGTTTTCCCTCCTGGAATTTTACTACAACAATTAAAAATGATTAATGTTTGGTACCTAAGTTACTCATCCCCATCACCGAAAAAGCCACCAAAATCTTCAAACTGTTCTTCCACATCAAACATATTTTCTTCTATTCCGAGGGCATCAGTAGCCCCTTCAATCATTTCATCCATATCCAATCCATCTATCATTTCGCTAAGCAGCATGCCACCCAATACTCCTGCAGCTAATCCTCCAACCATTCCCCCAACACCACTGAATTTATTTTCTGTATGTGAATCTTGTTCATGGTAAGAAAATGGACGCGTGAACAATTGCGGCTGTTCCACAACCTCTGCAATTTGTTGCTGTAAAAAATGGGTAAGCTCTTGATGTTCCTTTAACAGTCTATGATCAATAACAAATTCCCGTTTGGCTTCAATTTCTCGATTCCCATTTCGACAATCGATTTCCATAAACACCTGCTCTACATCTTCTTTCGAAGAAACCCGTATCTCCAATTCATTGATCTGGCCGGCAAATTGTGCTGTAGGAAAGAATGAAAATTCCTGTCCATGCGCATCCACTTTTCCTGAAGTAGCTTGTTCTCGAAAACCGAGCTTACTAAGTGAGTTGAAAATGGCTTCTAGTTCCTCTGGAGCCTTAAGGACCAAAACATCTACATCAATGTGATCCAATCCACCTTGAATATCTAGGTGAGTATCGAAAAAGTAAGAAATTGAACCTCTTGTTAAAGGAAGATCTTGCGGGATTTTGTAAGTGAAATCAAAATGTTTCTCTTCCTTTTCCTTAATTGTAAACGGACCGCTTAAAGGTACAGATGACACTTTTTTCGTGACAGTTTCCCCACGTTTTGTCCTCACTTTAATCATGAAGCCAACTGCTAACTGGTTAATTTGTTGTTCCACTTCTCCGCCATGTAAAATTACTTCCCCTTTTAGTGTTTCACCTGCATAATAAGCACGGTTTTCGTAGCGTAAATCAACAGTTGCTGCACCTTTCCCTAACTTAGCCATAAACTTTTTAAACATTTGGTTCATTTCTCCTTTAATTTCCATTAGTCTGTTAATTTCACTTTCGATTGAACCCCTATCAATTTATACGAATATATAGCTCTTAAAGTTTCATTTACATTTTAAGATTGCCCTCTTGACTATTATGTGTTCCTAATCTGCCCTCTAAATTAAGAAAAAAACTATTAATCTTTATATTTTTAATAATCTGATACATCAATAAAATATTATCCATGGAAGAATGACCCATTCAATTATATTAGTAATCGCATATTATGAGCTTACACCAACTAATGGGAGCATTCGCTTTATTAAATGACGCCTTGCTATTTGGTAAATCGTTCTTTCTAAAAACTGGATAAATGGTGAAGCCATCGATAACCTTTATTCTCATATAGAAGATAATAGGTGTTTTTTAATGTTTGTATACTCGGTTTGTATACAAGCCTATGTATTTCCCTGATAAAATCGTTTCTGATTTTCCAAGTAAAAATGCATTCATACAGGAATAGATAATTTCATAATGAAGACCCACCATAAAATCTTCATTATCTAGGAGGATTGATAATTGTATAAAACAGCTAAAAAACACAACGGTGAGCGTAACTTGTAAAAAGCGGACTTACCAAAGGAGGATTGATGGAGATTTATCCATTAAAGAGAGAAAAAATAGAATCGAATTCTTTTTTTGAAATAGACAAAAGCATTACTCCAATCCCTTTTACTTGTAAATCATGTGGGGAAACTTTTGATGAATCTCTTATGAAAATAGAATTGAATGTATGTCCGAAATGCCAATATCACCACCCGGTTACAGCTTATGACCGCATTTCAATGCTTACAGATAGTGGTTCTTTTTCGGAATTCAATAAAAGTTTATTTTCCGTTGACCCGCTGAACTTCCCTGAATATAAAGATAAATTAATTTCTGATAAGAATAAGACTGCATTAAATGATGCGGTTATTACCGGGAAAGCTTCCATAGGTGGCTATCCGATTGTGATTGGTGTCATGGATTCTCGTTTCCGTATGGGAAGTATGGGCTCAGCAGTCGGTGAAAAAATCACAAGAGCCATTGAGGAATCATTAAAAACACGAAAACCATTTATATTGTTTTCGGCAAGCGGCGGAGCTCGCATGCAAGAAGGAATTCTTAGTCTCATGCAGATGGCAAAAACGAGTGTTGCTTTAGAACAACTAAACTACGAAAAAATCCTTTTCGTATCCGTTTTAACGAATCCTACAACGGGTGGAGTTTCTGCTAGCTTCGCTTCATTAGGTGATATCAATATCGCCGAACCACAAGCTTTAATTGGCTTTGCAGGAAGACGCATAATTGAACAGACGATAAGAGAAGAACTCCCGGAAAATTTCCAAACCTCTGAATTTTTATTGGAACATGGGCAACTGGATATGGTTGTAAATAGAAGTGAATTAAAACAATCATTAACAACCATTTTAAAAATCCATCATCTCGACTTCAGGGAGTGTTTTTAACCGATGAACTTGCAAGTATTAAAACAACTGGAAAATCAAATTGCTGAATTGAAAGAGGTGTCTACAAAGCATAATCTTGACTTTAACGAAGTAATTAATAATCTTGAACAAAAAGTCAATGAAATCAAAATTCATCTTAACGAGAATATGGAAGTTTGGGACAAAATTCAACTGTCCAGAATTCAACAACGCCCTACTACTTTAGATTATATCCACCATATTTTTGAAGACTTTATTGAACTTCATGGTGACAGACTTTATGGGGAAGATCCTGCAATGGTTTCAGGAATAGCTACCTTCGAGGGAATGCCTATAACTGTTTTAGGAAATCAAAAAGGTAAAAATACTAAAGACAATATCTATCGTCGTTTTGGCATGTCGCAACCTGAAGGCTACAGAAAAGCCCTAAGAATTATGCAACAAGCCAATAAGTTCAATCGCCCCATCGTAACATTTATCAACACGCCAGGAGCCTTCCCAGGTCGTGAAGCCGAAGAACGCGGACAATCTCAAGCTATCGCCCTCAATCTTCGTGAAATGGCAAGTTTTGGAGTGCCTATCATCTGTTTTGTAGTTGGTGAAGGTGGGAGTGGTGGTGCATTGGCTCTAGGTATTGGCAATCGAATCTACATGCTAGAAAACACATTTTATTCGGTTATTTCACCTGAAGGAGCAGCAGCATTGTTATGGAAGGATGCCACACAAGCAAAACGAGCAGCTGAAGCATTGAAAATTACGGCTAAGGACTTGCTGGAACTAGGGGTGATTGATGAGATCATCAAAGAACCTGTAGGAGGAGCACATATTGACATCCCACTTCAATCGCACTTTATCAAAGAAACCTTACGAAAAGCATTACAAGAACTTGGTCAATTAGATAAAGGCATTCTACGCCAACAACGTTTTGATAAGTTCCGCAAAATCGGTGAATATATAGAAGAAAGGACATTTAAATAAGTAGATGGACAATTATTTCCCAACATGTTCCTAGACCATTTGATATAGACGTTAGACTCAACATTGTGTAAAGCAAATTATAGTGTCCATTCTTCCCTCCCCAATTACACCTATATCCTTTTGTTACATTATTCATGGCCATGCCAAATAACCCTCCAAACCCTTTTGGCAGGGCTTATCTCTGTTTTACAAAACCGTTAACTAGGCTATATCAAGGAAATCTATTGCCTTTTTAACAAAGCATAAATTCAATGAACCTCCTCTAACTTTAATCAAACTACTTCACGTTTTAAATGTTTGTCCCTTTTCGCCAATAAAAAAATCCCCTCCCAGGTAGATTATTTAATCTACCTGGGAGGGGATAAAAAAGGGATATCCCTTAAATGAAATTGATATTGTGCCTATTGATTCAATCATCTCCAACAGTTACTTCGGCTCAATTAATTGGCATCAACTTCAAATTATTGATTATTTTGTTTCTTTGGCGGTAAGGAACCTTGTCATTTCAAGGCCGCTAAATTTCTTAACAAAGAAAGTTGAAATTCTTATGTCTATTTTGCATTCCTGTGTTCATCAAAATCAATCTGACACTCCTCTAGCGGAATTACTTTTGTTTTCTTAATAAATTTATAGCCAAGCCACATCACCAAAAATAATGGGATGCCAAGATAGCTAGCAATTACACTTGCCCACTCAATCTGATCTCCGATAAAGGCTTGATAGTTTTGCGCCATTAAAACGAAAAAACAAAGGGTAAAGGCAAATATCGGTCCGAAAGGAAACCATTTTGATAGATAGGGAAGATCGTCCAGTGAATGCCCTTGAGCAATGTATGCTTTTCTAAACCGGTAATGGCTCGCCGCTATACCCAGCCAGAATATAAATCCAGTGACCCCAACTGCATTCATCAGCCAAATATAGATAACTCCATCACCGAAAACGGAAGCAAAAAATGCCAGCATCCCAACAAGTGAGGTCACAATCAGTCCCCAAATGGGAACGCCGCGCTTGTTGAGCTTCCCAAAAATCCGCGGTGCCAGCCCTTCGTTTGCCATTGAGTACAACATTCGGCTTGTCACGTAAAGACTTGAATTACCAGCAGATAATACAGCCGTTAAGATGATAGCATTCATCACGGAAGCAGCAAATGCCAGTCCCACTTTTTCAAATACCATCGTAAACGGGCTAACCATGATTGTGTGTCCCTGCAGGCTGCCATTCGTATATGGAACGATCAATCCAATAACAAGTATCGCAAGGATGTAAAAAAGGAAGATCCTCCAAAAGATGCTGCGAACTGCACGAGGTACATTTTTTGCCGGGTCTTCACTTTCACCGGCTGCCACACCGACTATTTCTGTCCCTTGAAAAGAAAAACCAGCAGCAATGAAAATACCCAATGTTGCCAAAAAGCCACCGGCAAACGGAGCGTCACCAACTGTGAAGTTTTTAAAACCAATCGCCTCTCCGTTCATGATCCCGAATATCATCAATATTCCGACAACGATAAAAATGATGATGGTCGCCACTTTAATGAGTGAAAACCAATATTCCCCTTCTCCATATCCTTTAACTGATACGTAATTCAATAAGAATATCAAAACTAAAAACAAAGAACTCCATAAGAATGACGGGCTGTGAGGAAACCAAAACTTCATAACCATTGTTGCGGCAGATAGTTCCGCTGCAAGCGTCATCGCCCAGGTGAACCAATAGTTCCAACCAAGTGCAAACCCTAGTGCCGGATCAATGAATCGCGTAGCATAGGTACTGAAGGCTCCACTGACTGGCATAAATGATGCAAGTTCTCCGAGACTTGTCATAATAAAATAAACCATGATACCGACAACGGTATAAGCGACCAAAGCCCCGCCAGGTCCTGCAGAGTGAATCGCCGGCCCGCTACCGAGAAAAAGCCCTGTTCCAATTGCACCGCCCAACGAAATCATCGTAAGGTGGCGCGCTTTTAGCTTTCTTTGTAAAGTATTTGACGGCTGGTTTTGCTCATTTTTAACAAACGGCTGCAATTGCCTATTTTCCAAATTGGATTCCCTCCAAAAATGCATATTTAATCTAGCACGAATAAGTAAAGTGGATTATTCATCAATAGTTACTTCTTGCAATTTTTACTATTTCAAAGTCATTTTCTCTTATGCTAAGACCTTTTTGGGAATTCAGGGATCTATGTAGCATTTTCGCAACTATGTTAGGCTTACAAACCCAAGCCAAAGGGCTTATAAGCCTAACAGTTTTTTTAAAAGAATCACCGGATTTTTTAAGATTCGATTATTTCGCACATCATATTATGCCGTAGGTAAACTCCTATGAATAAATGAATTCCAATCGATTTGATGTAACCAGCTTGCCGTTGCTTCAATATCTTTTGAAAAGATACGATCTTGTGTAATGCTTGGAATGAGCTTTCTTGCTTCCGTATAAAACTCTTTTGTAAATGGAGCCATCTTTTCTATTCCACGGTATTCCACCGCTTGCAAGGCACAAATGAGCTCAATCGCCAAAACACGGCGAACGTTTTGAATGATTTGATGGGCGTGTCGGGACCCAATCGTCCCCATGCTTACATGATCTTCCTGGTTCGCTGAAGATGGAATGGAATCAACACTTGCAGGATGTGCGAGTGTTTTATTTTCAGAGACTAGTGAAGCTGCACAATATTGCATGATCATCGCTCCCGACTGCAAGCCAGGTGAAGGACTTAAGAATGGCGGTAAGTCATTCAGTTGAGGATTGACGAGTCGCTCAATCCGGCGCTCTGAAATATTCGCAAGTTCTGCAACAGCAATTTTCATGAAGTCCATCGCAAATGCAATCGGCTGGCCATGGAAGTTCCCCCCCGAAATAACCTTTTCACCATCATCAAAAATAAGTGGATTATCCGTCGCAGCATTCATTTCGATTTCCAATTTTTCTTTTACATAATCTAGGGTTTGCCATGATGCACCATGCACTTGCGGGATGCAGCGAAGCGAATAAGCATCCTGTACCCGCAGTTCTCCTTGCTTGGTGATGAGCTGGCTGCCGTTGATCATGCGGCTGATCCGTTCCGCGACCTCTGTTTGCTGGCGGTAACCGCGTGCTAGGTGAACATCCGCATCAAAAGCATCTTCAATACCGCGTAATCCTTCTAAAGTCAGTGAAGCAATCGCTTCAGTTTGGTGGGCCAGCTGTTCGGCTTCAATGTAATTGACGAGTCCCATCCCCGTCATGGCCTGTGTTCCGTTAATTAATGCAAGACCTTCTTTTGCTTTAAGTGTCACCGGAAGAATACCTTCTTTCGATAAAGCTACGATGGCCTCCATTCGCTCTCCTTTATAAAACACTTCCCCTTCTCCCATCAATACTAGCGCCAAATGAGAAAGAGGTGCCAAGTCACCACTTGCCCCAAGAGAACCTTGCTGAGGGATGACCGGATGGATATGAGCATTCAAAAGATCGATCAGACGTTCAATGACAACAGGACGAACGCCGGAAAACCCTTTTAATAGTGCATTGGCACGGAGAAGGACCATTGCTCTCGAAACTTCCTCGGGAAATGGTTCCCCGACTCCGCACGCATGGGAATGAATCAAATTCCACTGTAACTGCTCTGCGTCCTCTGCATCAATCAAAACATCGCTGAACTTTCCAAAACCTGTTGTAATACCATAGACGACTTTCTTTTGTTTCACGATATTCTCAACCGCTTCCCGGCTTTTTTCCACTTTCTTAACACTCTCGGCTGAAGCAGAGACAAATGCTTCCCCATATAATACTTTTTTCGCTTCTTCAATCGTTAAAGTTTGGCCCGTTAACATAATCATTTCCTGCACCCCTATTCTTTTTTTAACAAACAAAAAGGAGGCCATATTGACAGACTTATCCAGTCTTTCAATACAGCCCCCTGTTTCACTAAATAACTATAACTATAGGCTTTTAATTATTTAAATGTGGTTAATTCCCAAGCCAACGGCTTCATGTTCAAATCCCCGAACTGGTGCTCCAATCGTTCCATACACGGCGACTGCAATCCATTCACCTTCGTCCCCGCTTTTAAAAGGCCTGCCCCGAACGATTGCAAACCGAAGGCCTGCCGTCCTCAAAAGACCGCCAAGCTCGACTTGGCCCCGTGTCACGCCTTGGAGTGCTTCGATGATCGCATGATACAGCGCATGCATTTCACGATACATATCGGGATTGACTAATCCAAGTCTTTTAGCTGATGTCTCAATGGCCGCAACTATTTTCTGCAACTCCATTGAACCGACTTTACCTTTTCCATAAAGCCAATCCATCCGCTTAAGATCATTCGTCAATATGACTTCTTCCTCTTCGTTCGCAAACGCGTACATGATTGCATGGCGCCCGATTCTTTTGTCGAATTCCTTTGTCATGCAAGTACCTCTTTTTATAATTTTCTAAATAGACTAATAACTAAATATTATTGTAAGCGGATACAGTCTGTTCGGTCAACATATTTTTTCATTTGTTTTAACATTTCTTTTTGGGGCTAATGTTCATCTTCTCTAATTACCTGCTTATCATATCGAAAACGCTACCTTGATAAGCGCTTCAGGCGGTGATAGTAAAGCATCAAAAAGTTGGTTCCCCGCTTGCCTTTTGAGACACCAAGAGGGTCTTGGTGAAGTGAGTCTATCAACTCCTTACCCTCCCTTCTGTCCGGTACCGTTGACAGGCGCCATTGTGTCGCACTTGGCCACGTTTATAAAAACAAAATCACCGTTCAGAGTGAACGGTGTAAAAAATAAGTCTTGTTAAACTACGCACCCGTCAGTTGAAGATGACACTTTTATTTGTCTAAACATAAAACCATATGTTCTTCGTCATAATAGACACCATTTACTTTTAAAGCTTTTTCCTCAAATCCAAAAACCTTGAAACCTAAGTTTGTGTAAAGATTTTTGGCTTTTTGATTACTTGTTACTACTGTCAAATTTATTTTCTCGACATCATCTATCTCTTTCGCTTTATTTATAGCTTTCTGATGCTGAAAGTTATTGGGCATTAAGGATAGAAGGATTAAAACACTATCCAGAAGCATTTGCAACAAGCTATGAGGAAGCTATGAATAAGGAGAATCCAATAGAGCAGGTTGCTAATAATTTAAAAACCAAAGGAAATTTTACCTTTGGGGCATTTGATGACTACGAGGAACTCATTGGGGTGGTTACCTTAGTTCAAGAACAGCACAAAAAACTACAACATAGGGCAAATATTTTCGCTATGTATGTAACTTCGAAGAAAAGTGGATTGGGTGTTGGAAAAACATTATTAACAGCTTATTTAAGACAGTGTCCCACATACATAGTCAAATTGATGGCCCCGATATCCAGACTGCCAAATTGACTTCCTTACGAAACATATTTCCTCTTATTACTTCGTTTCCAATGCATCATAAATCGCAGTTACAACACTTCCATAGCTTCCTGTTTTGAAGAGGTCACCGAAAAACTGATTGGAATTGGCTACAGGGTTAACGAGCGGTGAATGCTTTTTATTTGTAAGTAGAACAATCCCTAAATCTATTTCAGGATCTATGATCGTGACCGTCCCAGTCCATCCAGTATGTCCGTAAGCACTGTCACTAGCATAAGGGCTGAACATCCACTCCATGCTAGCATCGCCATTTCGTCTCCACCCAAGTCCATAAGTAGGATTCATTTCGGAAGGTGCAACGAATTCATCGATTGTTTCTTGATCAAACAACGTATGTTTACCGTAGCCCCCGCCATTCAGCATCACTTGCAGGAGGACAGCGAGATCGCTTGTGGTCGAGAACAGACCTGCATGACCCGAAACGCCGCCCATCGAATAAAAGGCTTTTTCATCATGAACTTCACCTTGAAGTGTGTATGTGCGAACGTTAGGAAAATCAATCACGCCATCCCGCGTGTTCCCAAGCAATTCAGTTGCCGCAACATCCTTTGGCTTAAAGCCTTTTTGAAGGGGGTTGAACTTTGTATTTTTCAAATTAAGCGGCTTGTACAATTCATTTTCAACATAGGTGTCAAGCTGCTGACCCGTGATTTTTTCAACAATGGCGCCGAGCAGCATATAGTCGACATCACTGTAAACATTCTGTGTTCCAGGTACATATGTCAGCGGTGTTTTGGATATGAACTCAATGGTCTTATCCCGTTCCTGTGAAAAAAGGTCTTTCGAAACCTTTGGATTATGGTATTGCGGATCTGGTTTAAAACCCGCTGTATGATGAAGAACATCAATAATCCTCAGGGTATCCTTTCCTTTGATCACATCCGCTTCCATGTCTTTGAATTCAGGAATGTATTGCTGAACTCTTGCATGGATATTCAACTTGCCTTCACTTACTAATTTCTGAATAGCAAAATTAGTTGCATACATTTTCGTGTTTGAAGCAAGGTCAAATAAAGTGTCCTTTTCCATTTTCCGGAACTGTTTAAGAGGCGTATATCCATTAAATTTCTGTTTGTACCCATAGCTTTCATTTTTAACGATCTTACCGTCCTTTATGACAATCAGGGCAGCACCAGGGAAACCGGCAGCCACTTCCATTTCAATCAGCCGATCCACCTTTTCCAGCTTTTTAGATAAAAAGCCCGCTTCTTCTGGTTTTTTTGCTTTCGTTAACACAGGATACTGGCTGGCAGTTTCCTTACTCACAGGAACTTCCTGATTTTCATTTTCTTTAGCAAAAGACACGGAAGGTACAAGTAATGAGAGTGCCAGAATTGAACTTAGTGTGCAGCTTGTCCATATATTCATCATTTTCCCCCTTTGATATCGTACTTAGAAAACAAGAAACGAACAACTTTACCCTTTGACTAATATCGAAAGAAATAAACTGGATTTAATGAGTTAAAAGAATATTTCGATTAATGAGGTGAATTCTTTACTTCCGTTCTATTACAAGGATTCATATTCCCATAAACTCGTAATTACGTATCCTTTCCGTTCCGGTACAAGGGTTGCGATTAGGATGTCTTATTCTTGAACCACTTTATTTCGCAATTTTTTTATCAAGTATGGTTAGGATACTTTCCCAAAAGCGGTAAATATACTTATAATTCCCAATTTTCAGTATATATTATCTCAAACATAATTTCAATTTGATATCTGAGTCTTTAAAATTATATTTCAATCATGAGCATAAGCCCTCAATTACAATGTAGGAGGAAAAGTAATTATTGAACTAAAATTATCCACATACAATCGGGCTTTCCATCGAGAGGTATATCTTCATTGATATCTATTTTACCTTAAGAATTGCTTTGTCCTCATCTCTATAGGTACCTACCCATAATAATTTTTCATTCATCTAATTTTGCAGCAAGGCCATACCACATTACATTTACTAAGACCCTGCAATGTACGAGGTTCTCGTTAAAACCGACACTGTAAAATCACGGTCTGTTTAAAGGCAGCCCCAATGTTGAAGAAGAAGCGGGTACCCGGTACCTTGTCCACCGCCAAGATGGTCCTCAGCCTGTACAAAACATGCCCTTCTACTATTTAATTGGATTATTCATTTATAAAAAAGATTGATCATTTTTGTGTTCCTTAATCAACTAACGCTTTCTTCACAAACTATAAGAAATTTCCTAAAGAAGAACGTTAACATTATTGTTAACGTCCCCCTTGCTTATTTAATTAATCATTTATGTTATAGACTAATACTTCGAATAATTTCCCATCAGCATAAAGTAATATCGCCCATTCTCCTGCCGTTGGATGTTTACAAGGTGTTTGTGCATCTGCTCCATTATTCTATCCTCCAAGACCTATCGTCCAACCTGTTATTAGGATTTGTTTGACAGTCCCCGTTTCTTTGTGAAAACCAACGACCGTTAGATTGGTCTCTTTCGGATTTTCAATCACCCAAAGATGCCACATCCACTTTTGGGTGATGTTTATGCTTGGCATATCAGCACCAATAACATCTGATTTATTCTCATTCCCTAAGATATTATTACGTAAATCCTAGGCTTTTCGGTTCAGTTAAAAGGTAGGAATAGTTGAGGTAATATTAATTTGTTTTGGTCTCCAACTGGCAATACTACATCACCATATAACTTCTTATCAAAGAAGACTTCAAATTTCCAAATTCCATCTTCTGGTACTACTAACATTGTTGTAAACCTGCCTAAACTTGAATATCCAGGGGAAGGTTCGGTAATTTTTTTTGAAGGTAATACATTTATACGCCCACCTGTCTCTCTATTGATTGCGTATATTTCTATTTCTTTTCCCTTATAGGTATCAAAAGGTTCCTTAAAACTAAACAAATAGCCATAAGGTTTACCGGCAGAAAGGTAAGGATCTGGGGAAACACTGAACAGTATCTTACTATTCCTTGTGTATGCATCTCGAACCTTCCATTCGCTTTCAAGAGTCTGCTTGGCTCCTTGATTTACACCGCTATTAGAAGATAAATTGGCTAATAAACCTGTATAAAACAATAAAACAAATAAGGATGCTGCCAGAGTGGTGATTAAATAAATAGATAAATTTGGTTTTCTAATCACATTTATTTCTTGCTGGTCAAGTGAGGCTCTAATCTTTTTTTTCTGTATATCTGTAAAGTGTATACCTTTGTGAGTGGAAGAATTCATTGCTTTCCGTAAGTTACTAAGTTCTTTCTCCATTTTACTTCCACCTTTCCATCAATGCTTTTAATTTCATCCTTGCCCTATTCAGTCTAGTTTTTATTGTATTTCTATTTTTCTTCAAGATTTCACTTATTTCTTCAATCGATAATTCCTCATAATAATATAGTGTTATAACCTCACGATATTTAATTGGTAGTACTAAAACACAAGTAGATAAAAATTCCTCTTCACTACTCTTCATTATGGACATTTCCGGTGATAATTCTGAAGATTTCGTAAGTGTAAGCAGGTCAGAGTTCGTAACAACTCTTTTAAAAATTGAACTCTTTAATAAATCTTTACACTTGTTTATTGTGATTCTAAATATCCAAGCTTTTAAAGATACAATTTTATCAATGTTTTCATATTCTTTGTAACAAGTAATGAATACATCCTGAACTATATCTTCTGCAAGATTCCAATCCTTTGTATAGTTATAGGAAAGCTTTGTTAATCTGTCACCATATTCATCCATTATTATTTCAAACCACGCGTTTTTATTTTCTGGATTTACATTTTCCTTACCCATTAAGCTTATACCACCTCATTTCTCACTTAATGCTAAGACGACTGAGTTATGTATTGGTTTCATTTTTTATTTTAACAATAAAAAAGCTACTCTACTGAGTAGCTGTAACATTAAGTTAAATAAAAAATATCCACTTATCCTTATGGAACTAAACTGCCCCGTTTGTTCTTTATGACATTATGTTAAGAATTGAAGCCATTTGTGTTCTGGTTCGTGCAATTGTATAGCATACTGAAGCCATTTTTTCCTCTGATTATCTAGTTTACCTATTATCTCCATAAAGTCTTGATGGTCTTTTTCTCTTGTGTTTTTTACTTTATATAAAAGTACAATTTCTGGATTTAGATAAGGAATGCCTGTATCAGAATAACTCCAAACTGACTTAAGTGGATGGGAAATCGTTAATTCCCTTCTGAATTTCCAATCATTTTCCTTTGTTTCATTTAGAAGAACTTCTAATTTATCTCCATTTGACTTATTCAAAGCGTGTATTTCGTGAATAGGTAACTCTAAAAACTTTTCTTAAGCTATCGTAATATTTATTAATTGCTACTCTGTAAAGCCACGCATCAACATACTCTTCCTGAAGAGTATCTAGATATTGCACAAATTGAAAAGCCGTCTCTTGAACAATGTCTTCCGCATCCTCTTTGATCGCTCCCATTTTTAGCAAAAAGAAATACACAGCCTTCAATTTTTTATTTAGGTACAAGCTTAATTGTTCATCCATGACCACCCTCCTACACTATTAACGATTGAGTATTCGATAAGTAAACAATAATTATCAAATTTTTTCATAAAAAAAGATAGCCTTCTGCAGAAGACTACCCAACAAAGCTATATAAATTATTAAATAATAACTGAACTTGCTATGTTACTTGAATAACTCCCTTTAAATTACCTAATTCGATGTCCTTCTAAATATCCCCTCTTATTGCACTATCCTGCCCCGTTAGTTCTTTAAGAAAAGCGATTCTTATTAAAGAATAGCGCCCGTTTCTTCCTTTTAGTTCAATTTATTCTCGTTTTTCTAACAATAAGGCGATTGTTTGACTACCTTCATTATAAGTTTCACCAGAAACATCATTGTAAATTTCTTTTACAGTAAACCCTACAGCAGTAACCTCTTTGATAAATAATTCTTTTGTGAAGAATTGGTACCAAATGTAGTAAGTTTCTGTTTTATCATCGGTAACCACCGTTGTTTGCTCTAATGTTACCCTATCATGGTATTTAAGGTTTCTACCGATTGCTATATAAGGATCTTTCGACCAGAAACCACCATTTTCGCTAAGGTTCCAATATTGTTCTTCTTTGAACTCATCAAATTTGTTTTGCGAGAAAACATCTAATAGCAACTGTCCACCATTTTTTAAGCTATTCCAAATGTTATAAATTAATTTACTGCGATCTTCTGATGCAAGGGCACCATAATCACAATAAATCAATAGGGCTAAGTCATAGATATTTGAATCATCTAATGCCATATAATTCTCATAGCGATATTCAATATCAAGTCCTAGTTCTTTTGCTTGTTCTTTGGCATAATGAATTGAGTTTTCAGAGAAATCTATCCCTGTTACCATATAACCTTTTTTTGCAAGACGCTCGCTATAAAGACCTGGACCACAACCTAAGTCTAATACTTTTTGATAAGATTTTCTTGGAGCAACTTGTTGAATAAAATCAATAGATTTGTCAATAAACGCAAAACTTCTACTAGCTCCTTCCGTATCAGGACTTAAATGAGCTTCTAGTAATCGTTTGGCAATATAAGGATCTTGCCAAAAAGCCTTATCTGCTTTTTCAAATCGTGAAGGTACGTACAACTGGTTTAATAAATCTTTCATGAAACATCCTCCTAAAAATTTTAAAACACAAAAAACCGCAGAGGTTTACTCTGCGGTTAAAAAAGAGAATAAGTCCGTAGAGTAAAAAATCAATAGGCACACTAAATAAACATACAAAAATGCTTATTTAAGTTTGCTTCAAATTGATTTTTTTACTCTTTTCCAGTCATAACAAAGTTCGTGAAAATTAAACTTCTGCTATGCCGAACTTCTTCACCTAGCTTTCTTGTGTTTCCGTAAACATAACAGACAATAAACTATGAAGTCAACCATCAAATTTAACCTCTTATTCGAGAATATTGCCCAATTGTTGAATAAAGGTCAAAGAGCACTCCTCAACTATCCTGCCCCGATAATTGCATAAAGAAAGAGCTACCTTAAAGACAGCTCTGATCTTCAGCTAACGCACCCGTTAGCTGAATAAATCTATTTGAATATAAAGTATAGAACAATTGCTCCAACTATAATAATCCCTCCGATTGTGGGGCTACCATAAAACGTTCTATTCCATCCATCATCAGTATCCATTTTGCTTTTTTTACGTTTACCTTCATCATTTCTCAATGATTTCACCCCTGATTATTCACTTCGGCTTTGACATTTATCTTTATTACGATTTAACCGATTTAAATTTTCAAATTCCTAAGTTCTTAAACTATCCTGCCCCGATAGTTGCATAAGAAAGAGCTGTCTTAAAGACAGCTCTGTTCTCCATGCACCCGATAGTTCAACAAGAAAACAGCTTAATAATAGAGTTTAGAGTTTTATTTCAAAATTATTATTTTTCCCTAAGATGATTTAATAGTGCAATAGCTAATAAAAGTATTGATAAGCCAGTCCCTGAACTATCAGGTCCTTCATCGAAGAAAATTGGAGAAACAAAGTGATTTAAAACTGTAATGATTACAGCTAATGTAACCAAAGAAATATTTGTTATCTTCAAAGGAAAAACCCTCCTATTAAGTATCGAAAGCAAGTGAAAATTTTCCTTTTAAATTATAACTCTTATGGAAATATCCTGCCCCTTAAGTGCCATAAGAAAAAGGCTGCCGAAGCAACCCAATTTATCGAACTAACGAACCCGTTAGTTGAAGTAATAAAGCGACTTTACTTTTATGGCAGTATGTGTCTTTAAGAACTACATCGTTAGTATTTGTTATCTCAATATTTTCTTCGCTAATTGTTACTTTTTCTGTTTTAGAAACAATCTTCACGCTTCTTCCGCCACAACTCGTGATCGTACACATTACAGGATAAGGCATTGCCTGACTCCTTTTAAGAAAAAGATATCGATAAATAATTAATGAAAAATGTCATGAAGTGTTATGTCAAATAAGAACGGGTATGTATACCTATAGTTTACCTTTAAAATTGAAGATTTTGTTAATTCGGCTCACGATTCACCATGATTATGTGAGTTTATGGTACGCTATATTGGAATAATAACTTATGGAGGCGATGATATTATGTATTACAGTAATGGTAATTATGAAGCTTTCGCACGTCCAAAAAAACCCGAGGGTGTTGATGAGAAATCAGCGTATCTTGTTGGTTCGGGGATAGCCTCACTTTCAGCCGCATGTTTTTTAATTCGTGATGGCCAAATGAAAGGAGAGAATATTCATATTCTCGAAGAGTTAGATATCTCAGGAGGTAGTCTTGATGGTATTCAAAATCCGACAAGGGGTTTTATTATTCGTGGTGGTCGAGAAATGGAAGATCATTTTGAATGCTTATGGGATTTATTTCGTTCAATCCCATCTTTAGAAATAGAAAATGCTTCTGTTTTAGATGAGTTTTATTGGTTAAATAAAGAAGATCCTAATTATTCTAAATGTAGATTGATTGAAAAAAGAGGACAAAGACTTGAGGATGATGGGAAATTTACATTATCTGATACAGCATCTGAAGAAATGATTAAATTATTTTTTACTCCTGAAGAGAAATTAGAGGATAAAAAAATTACGGATGTTTTCTCCGAAGAATTCTTTGAATCGAATTTTTGGCTATATTGGTCCACGATGTTTGCTTTTGAAAAATGGCATTCTGCAATGGAAATGCGTCGTTACATTGTACGTTTTATTCATCATATTGGTGGATTACCTGATTTATCTGCTTTGAAATTTACAAAGTATAACCAATATGAATCTTTGGTACTTCCTATGATTAACTATTTAGAAAAGCATAATGTTGATTTTCAATATAATACAGTTGTAGAGAATGTTTTGGTTGATAGAGTTGGTGACAAAAAGGTAGCTCATACTTTGGTGTTAAAACAGAATGGTGAGAAAAAAAATATAGAGCTAACGGAAAATGAATTGGTATTTGTTACAAATGGTAGTATCACGGAGAGTACAACTTATGGTGACAATAATACGCCAGCCCCTAAAAGCTCTGATTTAGGAGGAAGTTGGTCTCTTTGGAAAAATATCGCTTCCCAAGATTCTGAGTTTGGTAGACCAGAAAAATTCTGTGATAACCTTCCTAAAGAAAGTTGGTTTGTTTCAGCAACACTAACTACATTGGATGACCGGGTTGCTCCTTATATTGAAAAGATTAGTAAAAGGGATCCATATGCTAGGAAGGTAGTTACTGGCGGTATTGTATCTGCTAAAGATTCTAATTGGATGCTAAGCTATACGTTGAACCGACAACCTCATTTTAAAAATCAACCAAAAGACCAATTAGTCGTTTGGATTTATGGTTTACTATCAAATAAACCAGGTAATTTCATTAAAAAAAGTATCACGGAATGTACTGGAATCGAGATTGCACAAGAGTGGTTGTACCATATGGGCGTACCAGTAGATGAAATACCAGATTTAGCACAGAATTCTTGTAATACAATTCCATGTTACATGCCGTATATAACATCTTACTTCATGCCTAGAGCATTGGGAGATCGTCCTTTAGTAGTCCCAAAAGGATCTGTTAACTTAGCCTTCATTGGGAATTTTAGTGAAACAGAAAGAGACACTGTATTCACAACTGAATATTCAGTAAGGACGGCGATGGAAGCTGTTTATCAATTATTAAATATTGATCGGGGTGTGCCAGAAGTATTTGCATCTGCTTATGATATTCGGACTTTATTAGGTTCAACCGCTCGCTTACTAGATGGTAAAAAATTAACAGATGTAGATGCTCCATTTATCTTAAAACAAATAGGTAAATTAGGTATTCATAAAACGAAGGAAACAATAATCTATGATTTACTCATAGAAAATAAATTGATTTAACAAACTTACATCAAGTATTGTAAAAAACTGATAATTTCTAATGAAAATTTAGATAAAAAGCGGCTTGTTGATTACTACGATAATCACAAGCCGTTTTTATTTACCAACTAATATACTTTAAAAATTATAGTGACAATAGACTAGTTAAACTCTGTATTGATTTTGATTATCCAAATAAGTTTAGAACTATTGTAAACAAAAGGAACCCATACTTAGTTAAATACTTCAGTATTCCCCCTTCTTTTTTCTTCAACTAATTGCCCCGATAGTTGCATAAAGAAAAAGGCAGCCGCAGCAACCCCACTAACGCACCCGTTAGTTTAAGTACATTTCTTCACAAACTTTGTTTTTTAAATGACTCTAATCTGCTATAGCCTTAGTTTGAACAGAGTTACATAACGTAGGATCAGAAAGTAACTCTGTTAATTCGCTTAAATATAAATAATGTTTATCGCATTGTGAGGATTCAGGTATTCTTTCCCCCTTATTAATCATTTCTAACATTGGAGAGGAAAGAAGAACTTCAACAATAAGTAAACCTGATTCTTCTAAGTTTATTTTGAAACCTGCAAATACATCTTGTTTTATGTCTTTAACTGTTTGAATTAGATTTTGTAACTGAGTACCACTAATTGTTATTTTTATTAAAGGAAAACATCTTACCGTAGGTTTTTTTACTATCTTTCTATTCCTATAATCATAAACGAAATAATACTTATCCTGATATTGATTCAGTTTTTGTAATTCATTAGTTAGTAAGTAATATTGGTCAGTAAGTCCAGTTGATAATTGAGACTCTTCTTCACCTACCAATAACGTCAGATTTTCTGGGGAAGAAATTGATATCGTAGTTATTGAGTTTTTTGATATTTTGAAGGTATATTCCATTAATTCATTTAGCTGAGGATTCGATAACTCACCTTTATAGATTCCTATCAGGTATTGATTCATATTTTACACACTCCTTTTATACTTACTAAGTAAATACGATATGTAAATAGAAAATCCTTCTTCAACAAACCTGCCCCGATAGTTGCATAGAGAAAGAGCTGCCTTAAAGACAGCTCTGATCTTCAGCTAAGCATCTGTTAGTGGAATACCAAAAACTACCTAACATATTGAAGAATTAACTGATAAAATGCTACGCAAAGTCCTAAAATACACGCTTTCATTTTAGATGGGTGGTTTCTTTTACTGCGAAACAAGTAAAAGAAAACTAATATAAAACCCAACGGAATCCATAACTGAAAGACACCTTCTTTTGTACTGCGAGAAAAAATTGGAGCAATGTAAGTGCTTATCAGAAAGTAAAAGAAAATCGTAAATCGTCTTGTTTCTAATTGCTTGCTCCACCTTACTAAAAGGAAAATAATAATTATTGCGATAATCGTAATGTGTAAAGGGGGTAGCACAATAACACCGTTCCCAAATTTGAATTCCAATCTGAATTGCCCTCCTTTTTTTAAAGTGTATCACCATTTATGGGGTAATTTGGAATCTTTTTATTTGAAGTCATATCTTCCTTCGTAAATTTCATTTAACCATATTCCTTATTCCACTAACCTACCCCTTTAGTTCATTAAGGAAAAAAGCCACCAAAATGGCAGCTCTGGATCTCAACTAACGCACCCGTTAGCATTCCTGTAGATCGTTAAATATCAGGTTTGAAAAAAATAGAGCCCCTCAGTAAGATATGAGTATAGAGTCCAATCTAACTCAAAGTCTTAAGGAGGAAGCCCTACTATGAATTTTAAAATGCAAAACAAACAAAATCAACTAATTGAAAGAATTTCGGATCAACATCTAGTTGTTGGTGTGGATATCGCCCAACACGTACACGTGGCCCGTGCTGTAAACTATCGGGGCATTGTGGTCGGGAAACCTTTGTCTTTTGAAAATAATGAAGAGGGTTTTACTAGCTTACTAAACTGGATCAAGGAACTAAAACACATGAAAAACTTAGACACCACGATAGTCGGAATGGAACCTACCGGTCATTATTGGATAAACCTTTCGAAGTGGCTAGTCAAACAAAACATGGATGTCGTCACGGTCAATCCTCACCATGTCAAAAGAAACAAAGAAAATCGTGATAATACGCAATCTAAAAGTGATAAAAAAGATGCCCTTGTCATAGCTGATATGGTGAAGAATGGCTACTATGCCTTCGTTCGTTCCACTTCAGAATCATTTGAAGAACTTCGTGTCCTTATGGCTAACCGAGATGTGATCGTTAAGCGTCTTGTTAGCTCCATCAACCAAATTAATCGCTGGGTGGATGTTGTCTTTCCCGAGCTCCGGGAAGTGTTTAAAGACGTATCATGTAAAGGGGCAATCGCAACTCTACGCCTCTTTCCTACCCCAGCTGAATTATGTTCCTTACAGCCTCAAGATATCGTAACCGGGTGGAAATCATGTATGAAGCGACATTCGGGGCATAAAAAAGCCCATTCCCTGCTTGCGTTGGCCAAGCGTTCAATTGGTACGAAACAAGCCCTTGATGCGTATAAACTTCACTTGGGACAGTTATTAGAGGAATATGATCTCGCTTCATCCCAACTCGAAAGAGTGACGCAAGAAGTCACAAACGTCTTGGAACAGATTCCATTCGTTAAACAATTACTTGCCATTAAAGGAATCAGCGAGATTTCACTAGCGGGCATCTTAGGAGAAGCTGGAGATCTGAGTGGGTTCGCTCACGGGAATGCGCTCCTTCGTCATGCAGGATTACATCTAGCTGAAGCAAGCTCTGGGAAGTGGAAAGGCCAAATTGTTCTTTCCAAACGTGGAAGATCACGCCTGCGGCGTTACCTTTTCCTTGCGACCATGAGTCTGGTGATGAATAACCCTGAGTTTAAAGCCCTACACTCAAACAACGTTAAAGTGAAGAAGATGAAGAAAATGAAATCCATCATGAAACTATGTGGAAAACTCGCCCGTGTCCTAGTAGGGATTGCTCGTAATGGCTCTGCCTATAAACCGGAAATGGTCTTCCCTCTTGAACAACTAGCAGCGTAAATTTACATTCACATTATTATTAACGAAAGTTGGCTTATTCGTGAGCATTATCTATTAAACTGAGGGAGTTCATAAACTTTAAATAAGCCATTTGAAGATACATTATTTGTATCTTCTTTTATTTATAAGTTGCAATTTGAAATAAAAAGCCATAATATAAGTATATTCTTATACAACAATATTAAGAGGTGATGAAATGGATCTTCTTTTACTGGAGAAGCAATTAAAAGCAGTAGCAGATGGGAATCGATTAACACTCCTTTCTTGTTTGAAAAGTGGAGAAGTATGTGTATGTGATTTAGTCGATGTACTTGGCTTATCACAGCCTGCTGTCAGTCAGCAGCTAAAAAAGCTAGAAGAAGCCGGTATTATTACCGCACGTAAAGTGGGAACATGGAAACATTATCGATTAGCAGAGGACCAAACACCTGTTATGCAGACGATACTCGCTCAATTAGAGAAACAAGTGACATGTCAGTGCGGGTCTGAATGTGAGGTTGTTTCATGAGCGAACAGTCTCTAACAAAACAACTTTCCTTTTTAGATCGTTATTTAACTTTATGGATCTTTGTAGCGATGGCAGTCGGTATTGCTATTAGTTTACTCATTCCGGATTTTAAAGAATTACTAGATGTGGCAAGTGTGGGTACGACGAGTATCCCGATTGCTATCGGACTCATCATTATGATGTATCCGCCATTAGCGAAAGTGAAATATGAAGAAATGTGGCGTGTGTTTAAAGACGTAAAAGTATTAGCCTTATCACTTTTCCAAAACTGGCTACTTGGTCCGTTTTTAATGTTCTTCTTAGCGATTATCTTCCTGCATGACTACCCAGAGTATATGGCTGGACTCATTATGATTGGTCTGGCTCGTTGTATTGCTATGGTTATTGTTTGGAATGACCTTGCAAAAGGCGACAGAGAATATGTTGCTGGCTTAGTGGCGTTTAACTCAATCTTTCAAATTCTAATGTATCCGGTATTTGCATGGCTATTTTTAAATGTAATGCCTAGTTGGTTTGGTTTGGATACATTCAATGTTTCGGTATCAGTTTGGGAGATTACAAAGAGTGTTCTCATTTACTTAGGAATTCCATTTGCAGCAGGTATGTTAACACGTTTTATCGGGCTTAAAACGGTGGGCGAGAAAGTATACGAAGAAAAGTTTTTACCTAAGGTTTCACCGTTTACACTTATCGCCTTATTATTTACGATTGTGATGATGTTTGCACTAAAAGGCGATAAAATCGTTGAACTACCTTTAGATGCACTACGTATTGCCATTCCGTTATTCATTTACTTCATCATCATGTTTGTTGTATCATTCTTTGCTTCACGTAAGGCAGGTGCAGGTTATCCGGTAACGGCTGCACTTTCTTTTACAGCAGCTAGTAATAACTTTGAGCTAGCTATTGCAGTGGCGATTGCAGTGTTTGGACTTCATTCTGGGGCAGCATTTGCTGCTGTGATGGGGCCACTTGTAGAAGTGCCGGTCTTAATTGGGCTTGTAAGTGTGGCTTTACGTTGGCGAAAAAAATACTTTAAAACAATCAAGTTATAAGGGGATTTATGATGACTAAAACACTATATTTTTTATGTACTGGTAACTCGTGTCGTAGTCAAATGGCTGAAGGTTGGGCAAAAAAGTTGTTACCCAGTGAGTGGCAAGTTTTAAGTGCTGGGATTGAGGCACATGGCTTAAATCCTAATGCAGTAAAGGCTATGCAGGAGGTAGACATTGATATTACATCGCATACATCGGATGTCATTGACAAAGAGATTTTAAACAGTGCAACGCTTGTGGTAACGCTTTGTGGGCATGCAGATGATCATTGCCCTGTAACGCCACCACAAGTAAAGAGGGAGCATTGGGGTTTCCCAGATCCTGCAAAGGCAACAGGGACAGACGAAGAAAGATGGCACGTATTCCAACAAGTACGTGATGCGATTGGTGTACGCATTGAACAATTTGCAAAGGAGCAAGCATAATGGATGTTTCAGTTGAAGGAAAAAACTATTTAAGACAAGTGATTGAAGAATCAGAAGTAAAAACACTTCGATTTTACGGAATCGCCGGTTGTTGTGGAGTGAATCTTGGTGTTGGATTAGATGAGGCACAAGCTACAGATGAGGTCGCATTTATCGAAGGGATTCAAGTAGCTGTTGATCCACAAGTGAAAGCACAATTAGAAGGTGTGACGATTCATGCGGAAGAAGAAAATGGTGAAATTGGTTTAGTATTACTAGGTTTTAACCCAACAAGTTGCTAATATGCGTGTCCATCATTCAGGGGCGTTAAGCAAAGAATATTTCTATGCGTATATGAAACTTATTTTAGCAACAAGAACTTCTTCATTTGAGGAAATGCGCCAGATGATTGAAACACATTTTTTCAAAGGTGATTTAAATCAATACGGAGCTCATACGAGAACACAATATAAACTAGCTTTACATCAAATTGAAGATGAAATAAATAAGTAGCCTAATGCTACCTATTTATTTCATTTCACCACTATATAAGTAAATTCTTATTTAAGGGGAGCTTTTATGATGAAAACATTTAAAATTTTAAATCAGCAGGCATGTTGTGATCCTTCGACAGGTTGTTGTACGCCGGAATCGTCATTACCAGTAGCCATTATCGGGGCAGGCCCTATTGGGTTAGCTGCTGCTTCTCAACTGGCTGCAAGAAAACAGCCTTTTCTCTTGTTTGAAGCAGGAGACGAAGTAGGAGCAAACATTCGTTCATGGGGACATGTGACACTATTTTCTCCTTGGCAATATAACATTGACGTATCAGCCAAAATGTTACTCCAACAAACGGATTGGCAGGAACCAAAAGGCGACGAAATCCCAACAGGCAATGAATTAATCGACTTTTATTTAAAGCCCTTAGCTGAACTAGAACAAATAAAACCATTCATTTATACAAATCATCAAGTGATTGCCCTTACACGTCAGCAAAACGATAAGATGAAATCAAAGAGTCGTAACGATCAGCCGTTTGTTATTTATACAGAGGTACAAGGAGAACTGAAGACATTTGAAGCGCGTGCAGTGTTAGATGCAACAGGTACATGGGGGAATCCAAATCCTGCACAAGGAAACGGTGTCTGGCTTCCTTCTGAAAAAGCATTAAGTGAACGAATTGATTATCATATTCCAAATGTAGAAGTAAACGCCTCGCTGTATGCGAATAAAAAAGTTGCCGTTATTGGTGGTGGGCATTCCGCCATTAATTCATTGCTGAATCTAGCTGAGTTGAAAGAAAAGTCTCCTGACACAGACATTACATGGATTTTACGCAAAGAGAGTGTCGAAATGGCGTATGGTGGAGAGCAAAATGATGAACTTATGGCACGTGGAGCATTAGGCTCGCGTATTCATCAACTTGTTGATGAAGGAAAAATTCAAATTGTCACACCGTTTTTTATTTCATCTTTAAAAGAAACAGATAAAATTTCAATTATTGGTACACAGCGTGGAGAAAATATGGTTTTAGAAGGTTTTGATCGCTTAATCGTCAATACAGGCAGCCGTCCAAACCATACGATAAACGGAGAGCTTCGTTTAAATATTGATTCAACAACAGAAAGTGTGACAGCACTAGCTTCTCTAATCGATCCAAATGAGCATAGCTGTGGAACAGTAGAGGCGCATGGTGAGGCCATTTTACGCCAGCCAGAGCAAGGATTTTATGTCGTAGGTGCGAAAAGCTATGGTCGGGCTCCAACATTCTTAATGGCGACTGGCTATGAGCAAGTTCGATCGATTGTTGCCTTTTTAGCTGGTGATGAGGAGAGTGCGAAGCGTGTTGAGTTAAGCCTACCTGAGACAGGGGTATGTAATAGTGGTGCAGGTGGTTGTTGCTAATTTTAAGACTGCTAGTGGAAGCTAGCGGTCTTTTTAAAAAGGGGGATTAGAATGATACGTCAAATGAAATTAGCCGATTTAGATGCAGTACTATCAATTTATGGAGAAGGATTAAAAACTGGATGTGCAACATTTGAAACAACCATTCCTTCCAAAGAAAAGTGGGATTCATCCCAACACAAAACATTGCGATTTGTTGCAGAAGCCGGGGAGCAAGTAGTTGGTTGGGTTACGCTATCACCTATATCGACCCGTCAAGCGTATAGTGGAGTAGGAGAAATTAGTATTTACGTTCGTTCCACTTATAGAGGGACAGGTGTTGCATCATTACTTATGGAAAAAATGATTGAACAAAGTGAAAAAGAAGGCTTTTGGACTTTGCAATCTTCTATTTTCGCTATAAATAAACCAAGTATTACATTACATAAGAAAATGGGATTTCGAACAGTTGGTACCAGGAAAAAAATTGCACAGTTATATGGGCAATGGCATGATACGGTGATTATGGAAAGAAGAAGTGAGAACATATTTTAAGTTTAGATGTTTTTAAGGAGGCTTTCTTCAAGATTCGATATACAAATTAAATACTTATTATCAACTTTACATTTTGTCTTATGCGACAAAAAAGGCACCTTCGCTTTATGGAACTCCCTCAGTTTGATACGAATATCTCTCGAATGCTCACTTATTCGCAGAAAATTTCATAACCCTTGTAATTGGACTTCCGAGTAATTTAAATGAGATCAGATCATTTTGGTTTCGTGAAGGCATAGATAAAGGAGCCAGCTGCCACCATATTTCACCAGATAATGTACATCTCCACGCCGCCCCTGGAGGCCTTCATCGGGTCAATTGCCCTCTCATTCCTTCGTCATGCCTATCCAAGGGGTGGAGGCCGCTATGGCTTTTTTATTTTCTTTCAAGCTTTTTTTGGGTTGTAAACAAAGTACGTGCATAATAAATTCCCGTTTGCCTTGCCCGTACTGCTACTCAAACGTAGTCTCATCTATCCTCACCTTAGTATTTTTTTAGATACTCGATGGAGTCCTTCCTTGGATGTTTAGCTACATAATCCGGCTCCTGAAGGATTTCAGGTCAAAGAGGTATTCATTACCCATACTATAGACAAAAAATAAACATATACTTAATGATACTTATGATCAGATTAGAAAGGAGAAATCAGCTTTGACAAAATATCGGATTATGTCCTTTGATGGAGGCGGTACCTTAGGTGCTTTAAGTTTACAACTTTTGAACAGACTGGCTCAGCAAAACCCAAAATTAATTAGTCGAACCAATGTTTTTTCAGGAAATTCAATCGGTTCATTCACTGCCCTTGCGTTAGCAAGTGGAAGATCGCCCAAGAAGACACTCCAGTTTTTTAAGGATAAAATCCTGCCGGCATTCAGCGTTTCCCGACCAGGTGGACCTGTTTTTAACCAACAATTACCATATTCTGGTTTCGTTAAAGCGGTGCAAACATTTTTTCCACCAGATCTTCTCCTCAAAGACTTAAAAAGACGAATTGTTGTCCCTGCATTTCATTTATTCTCACCGGAGCTAAATCGTTGGACTCCTGTGTTATTCCACAACTTTCCTGGCTCTCCCAATTTAAATGAGAAAGCGAGTGATGTAATACTACGAAGCAGTGGTGCTCCCGCGACGCAACGAGCCTATCAAAACTACGTGGATGGGTATACAGTAACAACTAACCCCAGTACAGCCAGTATCGCGTTTGCAGTGGGGAAAGCCAAACAGCCGTTGGATCAAATTGCGGTATTATCCATTGGAACAGGTGAAGAGCCGACTCAATTAAGAAGAGATACGGAGGGGTGGGGGATGGTGAGTGCAGATAACATACGCCCTGAAAATATGAAGAACCTTCCCCCAAATTGGGGAGTTCTTTTGGACCGATCTCCCAATGAACCCTTACTGCCATTTCTACAGATTGTCGCCAGTGGATCCGGTTACTATGAATCCATGGTCAGTTCTCAGCTTCTAGGAAATCGTTTTTTTCGGTTAAATCCAAGAATCCCTAATTTCTCCAAAACGGACCCATCTGTAGTTCCCGCTGTAATTTCAATTGCTAACAAAACAGATTTACAACCTGCAGTTCAATTTATAGAGAAAAACTGGAATTAATGAAATATCCCAGAAATCTGATTGGGTGATTGAAAGCATTTGGATTTTTTTATAGAAAAACAGCCAGATCCTGTCTGTTTTTCTTTATTTATTTATTTATTTATTCAGTTCTTCTTCAACTATACTGCCCCTTTAGTGCCATAAGAAAAAGGCTGCCGCAGCAACCCCTATTAATGAACTAAAGCACCCTTTAGTTTAAGTACAATCTTTCACAAACTCTGCTTTTAAAAAGCAGGCTATGTTAAACTTTATTATTGTTATATAAAAAGTTAAAAGACCTTCTACTTGAAGGTCTCTCTAAAAAAGTGGTTAGTAGATGTAATCCATTATTTTTTGATAACCAAAGGGTAAAACTGAAGCTACTATTAAACCTATTACAATCGAAGAAGTTGCAAAAATGATAAATTTCCGAAGTGATATTTCATTCCTCTTATATCCAATAATTAATACCTTAATCATAGAATAAACAGTTATAAATATTATAATCGCTGAAAAGACACTTGCCAAAATTACCTCCATAGTAACCCTCCTTCACACCAATCATTTAACTAAATTTTACCACTTGAATTAATGAATAGATATAAAATTTTGTTCATTTTGTTAGTTTAATTATATCGTTCTTATGCTCGTTAAAAGATCCTCTGTATTAAGAATATTTCTATTTTCTTAAGGAACTAACCTGCCCCTTTAGTTCCATAAGAAAAGGAGCTGCTGATCAACTCCTGGTAATGAAGTTCTATAAGAATTTTTGTAAAGTTGACACAAACTGTGTAATAAAAAACGTTTAAAACGTCTTGAAAAATTATTTACGTTTCTTATTTTCACGAATGCAAAAGATAACAATCTTTGTTATCCCTGGTTCATAACTGTATTCATTTCTTCTTACTATGTAACCCCATCCATTATGAATCAAAGTATCCCCTTCATTCGGGATAAATATAAAGCCATCTGATGTGATTGGTTCAGGAAAAAGATACTTATCATCAGCCATATCAAAATACAATAGTTCTGTTTTCATACTCTCACCTCAACTATTACTACGTTTTGGTAGTGATCAAAGTTTCATTGCCCCTTTAGTTCAACAAGAAAATCCGGTTTATATAAACGGATAGAAACGCGAAACTTAATTCTGTATGCTAAAAATTTACTTGTTTAATCTCCACTAAAGGGATTTAATGGGTTGTGAACCAAACTTAAAAATCCCCTAACAGTTGGAGGTAGTTTGTATGAAACATTGTATTTATTTAAAAAACACTGAACCTGAAGTTACTTTTCTTTCAGAAGAACACTTATTTCCAGCTGGAATCGGCGGTAAGAAAAAACTTCCGCAAGAATATGTAAGTCACGATTGTAATAATGCCTTTTCCAGTATGGAGTTAGAGTTCATGAGGAATTCCCTTATTTCCATGCCTCGTCAATTTTATGGTCCAGGGAAACGAGGGAAATTAACACCAAGTAAAGCCACAAAATCCAATATATCGCTTATGACTGACGTAAATGATCCCAATTCTATCGGATTTGGCTACATTAGTTTAGGCCAACCTTTCAGCATTTCGAACATAAGGGTTAATACGAATGGCACCATTCAATTTAGTTCAGACCAGTCCTTTGGTGATGCACAAAATCAACTAAGTGATTTTGCTAGAAAACTAGAAAGTTTCAACGATACTTATATACTTCATGAGAATGATCAATTCGGACCCTATTCACTCAACAGTTTTCACCGTACACGCCCTTTACCTAAAGGCTTGTCCTTCTACATAAAGCCACCCCTATGCGACAAGCTGAACGTGTTCCCTAGCACCGTAATGCTAATGGCTACCACCCGAAGGTAGTTCTCACCTTCCCCCAACAGATGAATAGGAATCCATTGAGGGTTGCCCACTTTGTAAGAGTATACTAGGTACTCTCTGCACGAACGCAGGCTATCCAATCAGTTTTTAAGGTGCTTTCAGGCAATTGCACCTGAACAGTTCACAAAAAAAGGCGCTACCCCAATAACCATAAAAACCACTCTGCAATAATTAATAGCAGAGAACTAAATATTATGAAAATATATTTAGTTTTTTTATTATAAATATTGACATTTTTCACCCCCCCTTATGGTTATAATTGTGTAATTTTACATGGTAAAAATAGGGGGGAGGTTATTTTGTTTTAATCAAAAAATCCAATTTTGGTAGGTGAAAGAGAATGAATAAAGTATCAGAAGATATATTGAAAATATGGTTAAAAATCCCTAGATGGTTCAGACTTTTCATAATTCAATCTATTACAATTTATTTGATTTGTATTGCTTTACTTAAAGGAATACAAGTTTTATTTGATTTAGGATCTCTGGGATTAAAGGAATTGTTTATTTGTTTAATAGCATCGTTAATTATATTAATTGCATTTACGAAACTTTCTAAAAAGACATAAAGACATTGTGTAATGCTATGTTGAAAATGAAATTTACAGTTTTTGCCCCGAGGGACTCTACCTATCTATCTGTATTTCTCATTATTTTTTTTAGATAAGAATGTATAATAGCCCTGCTGAAACGGCCATAGTTTTTTAATTCTAAGGCAGTAATAAATTAATTTATTTAAAAAGATTTTATAAAGGGAGTTTGTCATATGAAAAAGAAAATGATTAAAGGCAGCCTTGCACTTTTATCTTCTGGTTTATTTTCCCTTTATATCCATAACCAATGTATCGAATAATTTACCATCAATATAAACTAAGAGTGCCCATTTCCCTGCTTTTGGTAGCTCGACATTCGAAGGCAAACTCGCATCTGCTCCATTAATTTTACCACCACCGACACCAGCCCTAGACCAAGCCCCATCACTTAAAACAGGAATTATATTTGAAGTATCTTGGTTGTAACCAACGATTGTTAATTCACCTTTATCAATCCCCCAAAAATGCCACAACCACTTTTCCACTTTATTTGGTTTTAATTCTGGTCCTATTATGCCAAGTTTATTTTTGTTTCCAACCATATCACTACTACCTGTGTCAAATTCGGTAGCCGTCCTATCCCAATCAATCTTTTCAAAATCTTTTTCCGTTACAAAATTGGGAATATCTTCAGGAAGGCTGAGTTTAGTTGGATTTTGAGGTTCTTGAACCTTGGTTGATGTACAACCACCTACAACAAATAAACATAAAAATAGTGCTACAAAAAGGCTTTTTATTTTCAAGAAGTTTCAGCTCATTTCTCTTTTTCTTCCGATTATACCATTAAATGACAAACTTTTAGAATAGTTATATTACATATGCTTTTTCACTATCCTGCCCCGATAGTTCCATAAAGAAAGAGCTGCCATAATGACAGCTCTGATCTTCAACTAACCACCCGTTAGCATTCCTGTAGATCGTTAAATATCAGGTTTGAAAAAAATAGAGCCCCTCAGTAAGATACGAGTATAGAGACCAATCTAACTCAAAACCTTAAGGAGGAAGCCCTACTATGAATTTTAAAATGCAAAACAAACAAAATCAACTAATTGAGAGAATTACGGATCAACATCTAGTTGTTGGTGTG
>NZ_JBNNOR010000022.1:0-60095 GCF_050274955.1 Peribacillus sp. NPDC006672 | reverse complement strand
TTTAAAAAAGATGACCCCTGTTCAATACAGAGATCATCTTCTAGAGGCAGCCTAACCTCTTTTTTTAAAATGTCCTTTACAAAGGGTACAGTTTAATTCGGGGTTCAGTTCACCCTTTTTTTATTTCCGCCAAAAAGTTGAACAGTCTGCCTTATCTAAAATATCATTCTCTCAAGTAATGAGAAATCAACCGGATTATCCCACTTGATACGTAATAACATTTTGCCGTGTTCATAGCCGGCCTGCACAATTTCATCAGAAAAATGCTGAATCCCTGTACCTTCAGGGGAAACAGCCAAATGATGATTGACTACGCTAAAGCCAATAATAAATGTGCCATGATCGGCAAACATTGGCTGATTCCACGCAAATTTTGGAACTCTCTCAGTTACCCAAGTCAAAACTTCTCCCGTTCTCTCCTGATGTTGCGGACTATCAATTCACGCAAAATATTCTGTAAAAGTATCCCTGTCTTTCTCTCCTAAAATAATCATATCCAAATGGGTTATCTCTTCGCCAACTTTTTTATATACATCTTGCCTTTTTTTAAAAACAGTTAAACTTTATCTAAAATCTACAATATGTGTTACGCCCAAAAACAGAAGAGGAAGCTAATACTGATCGCTTCCAAGAAAAATTTAACGGCCTTTCCCCGATTGAATATCGAGAAAAGGCCGCAGCTTGAAATACTCTTTTATTATTGTCTACTTGACAGGGTTATGTGCAAACATGCTCTTTTTAAACAGTTTTTCAAGATTATACAGCTTCCTCCGCAGTATCGAGCCTCTTGCCATATATCCGGTAAAGCACTAGGGCAAATACCATTCCGATAAAGGAGATGGAGGAGATGAACAGGTAAAGGGTCTTGCCCCCAAAAGCCCCATATATGGATCCGCCTATATAAGAAGCAATGATTCCTGAAACGCCGAAGAATAACAGTGCCAGTACGGTCTGGCCTGTGGCACGCCACTCCACGGGAACGATCCGATAAAGATATTGGATGGCAGCCGAGTAGAAGATCGGGAAAGTCAGCAGCTGCATCACTTGCAAATAAGCTAATAGATGTGGATCGGTTATCCACGCAGAGACGAAATAACGGATAAAGAAAAACGCGGCTGCAAACGAAATGATGATGATTTCCTTCCCCTTGCGCAGCCACCAGAAGCTTAGGGCGAATACAACGATTTCACTTCCGGCCGCTAAGAACCAGGTCAAGCCTACAAGCTTGGCACTTCCTCCAAGTTCCCTGATGTACACCCCGAGGAAAGTATCGTTCATCCTTGCTGGGACAGCACAGATAAAGACCAATAGCAGGAAGAGAAGTGTCTCTTTATTGCTGAAAAAATGCTTAAGGCTGCTTAAGGTGACAGGTTTCCCTGAAACGGGTGCATCAGGCATCATCCAGCTGACGATGAAACTGATCAAACCTATGCCGGCAAAAAGGAAGGCCAGGCTGTTTGCTCCGAAATATGACATAACGTAGCCTGTGATCAGCGAGATAACCGCATAACCCAATGCACCATATGTTCGGATGGAACCGTAACTGATCCCAGATTTCTCTGCAATCGTGAAGTTAAGGCTTTCCGTCAGGGGATCGATCGGCATCAAAAAGAAATAGAGCAGCATGGCAAACAGGATAAGCTGAAGATAACTGCTTGAGTCATAGAGAAAATATCCGATTACGCTCGAGAAAAAGATGAGTAACAACAGGACTTTTCGTATAGTCCTCGTTTTGTCGCTGATCATTCCCCATAAAGGCTGGGTGATGAGCGTGACAAAACCTCCTGTACCGATGATGAATCCGATTTGGGCTGGACGCAAACCTTGATCAGCCAGATAGACTGGGAGAAACGGAATGAAAATGGCAAGCAGTCCAAAATATAAAAAGTTAAAACTTTTTAATAATCGTAATGCTTTCATAAAATGTATGATACCTCACGTGTTCTATAGATTGTTGATTTCAACCTTGTTATTGTAACATTGATGACAGAATTTGAAAAAATAGTTTTATTTTTATGGATGGAAATAGACAGATAGGGTTGGTTCCGAGAGGTTCTGGACCCATGAGGGTAGGATGCTTTTCAAAATTCATGACATCGAGGAATTTAGATAGGGAACCCCCTATGCTATCCTTCGCTTTCCAGCTTGAATAAGCTAGGTTTCTGCAAGTCTTGTTCATGGCGCCTATTTGAATGGTTTTGAAGAAGGCGGTTTCTTGTGATTTTTTTAATACGGGCTGCAAGGATTGGGCACGTTGATATAAAACTTCTCCCAATAGGTACATAGATTCTTCCCGCGTTAAAATTTGAATGGTGTCAGAGCAAATTTTAAACAACCATTGCATCTTATTGGAACCTGCATTCTGGAGAAAATTCTGTTCTAATATAAGTATTTTAGAAGTTACGTTTTAACGCCTAAAAGCTACAAGGTAGAATACTAAATTAGCATATATGTAAAAGAGTGATCAAATGAGCAAATCAATCATATCCCGTTTTCCCCAGAAGGTTGGTAGGCTTCTTTTATACTATCCTTTGGGCAAACAAAATCTATAAAGGTTTCAGTGATAACCAACCATACTTTATTCTAAATAGTATTTTACTGATTTTATATAGCTAGCTCACCACAATTCACTAAGAATTGTTTCTTTTAAAATATTATCCTAAGAAAATTATTGACAAATTTACTTCGAGTCCGTATAGTATGGGATATTATTAAAAATATTCAGATATAATTTAATTTTTGAAACGCAATGATCAGGAGTAGTAAAAGCACATCATTCGGTAAAGAGAGCTGCGGGTTGGTGCAACGCAGTCCAATGATACTTTGAACTTGCCTGGGAGTGGTAAAGTGAAAGATAGGAATTATTCCATTCTTTTGTTTTAACGATTGACCTTCGTTACAAGGTTTTTAAAGCAGGGTTCTTAAAAGAGCCAATAAGAGTGGTACCGCGGTAAGCTTAAGGCATATCGTCTCTTTCTTCATTTGATTATGAAGGAAGAGACGATATGCTTTTTTTGATTTTTGGGAGGTAAGGATATGGAAACGGAAAAACGGAATTTACAGAGGACAATGACTTCAAGGCATATTACGATGATGGCATTAGGCGGTGCCATCGGGGCAGGTTTATTTAAAGGAAGCAGTTCAGCCATTGATATGGCAGGACCTTCCGTAATCATTGCGTACTTGATAGGAGGCATCATCCTTTTATTCATCATGCAAGGTTTAGCTGAAATGGCGGTCCGCAATAGCGGTGCACGTACATTCAGGGATTTGGTCCAATCGATTTTAGGAAAGTATCCTGCCTATTTCCTGGATTGGATCTATTGGAAAATGTGGGTATTGAATATCGCGGCCGAATCGGTGGTTGCGGCAATTTTCATTCAATATTGGCTGCCTGGATATCCAATCTGGATACTGGCATTAGCTGTTTCGGTGTTAGTTACTGCGGTTAACTTGCTGTCGGTAAAGGTTTTTGCTGAGACGGAGTACTGGCTTGCTTTAATTAAAATTACCGTCATCATTGTGTTCATCATGGCTGGATTATTGTTACTGCTCGTGACTTTTGGTGATCATACAGCCGTCGGTTTCTCTAACTTGACTGAGCATGGGGGTTTCTTTCCAAATGGATCAACAGGCTTAATCACGGCGATGCTGGTGGTAATCTATTCATATGGCGGAACGGAAATTATCGGGGTCACATTGGCTGAAACGAAAAATCCTGAAAAAGTGGTCCCAAAAGCCGTTCGCAGTACTTTGGTAAGGATCATTTCTTTCTATATCATTCCATTTTTTATCATCGTTAGCTTAATTCCTTGGAATGAAGTAAACGGTGTGCCGGAAAGTCCGTTTGTGATGGTCTTTCAAATGATCGGGATTCCAGGTGCAGACCATATTATGAACGCCGTCGTTCTATTGGCGATCATTTCATCGATGAACTCTGGATTGTATGGTTCATCCCGCGTTCTGTATACACAAGCGGTGGACGGTCGCGTTCCGGAAATCTTTTCACGTTTATCCAAGAAAAAAGTTCCTGTTTTCGCAATATTAATGTGTACGTCGGCTTTATACGGCGGTGTACTGATTTCCTTATTTGCTGGAAGCAAGACCTTCGATTTCCTAATGGGATCGCTGGGATATACCGTATTATTCATCTGGTTGATCATTGCATTCGCCCATTTGAAATCACGTAAACAACAGTCCGGAAAAACAAGTGCCTATTCGGTTAAATGGTTCCCGTATACGACATGGGCTGCGATCATCGCTTTAATAACAATCCTGATCGGAATCATTTTCACGACATCCATAATCGTAACGATCATTACACTTTGCATCTACATTTTCATTACCTTAACGTATGTATGGAAAAAACGCCAAAACAAAATCTAGAGAAAGCAGTGAAATCACGTTTTTACCTTCTCGCATATAAATTTCAGTTCCAAGCCGTGGTATGCATGCCATGGCTTTCCTTATGTCATACAAATGAATCGGAATGAAGGCATTCTTGGTCGATAACTGTAAATAGGGTGAAATATCCATTTTACTAGTTCATGGGAATCATTAACTTTAGCAATTAAAGAGTTAATCTAGTGAAAAATGTTGTATAATAATCTTTGGAAAATAACCAATATATTGAAAGCTGGAGCGAGCATGAAAAACAATTCTATCTTATCCTTTCACCCAATATGTTATTTATTACTTTTAGTGATTACTAGTTCCATCTACTCGGTAATCAATCAATCCACAGGTCACGCTGTCGATGTTACGACTATAATAGATGGGGAGATTCCCTTTATTAAAGAATTTGTCGTTCCTTATTTACTTTGGTACCCGTATATTTATGGATTGCTGGTTTACTACTGTTTCGTTGACCGAAAGCACTATTTTGTGGCATTAGGCAGTTTGGTATCAGGGAAACTTATCTGTTTTCTTGTATATTGCCTTTGGCAATCGACAGTCCCTCGTCCAGAAGTGGTGGGGAACGATATCTTTGCCCATTTAATGCGAATCGTTTATAGTCATGATCAACCTATCAACTGTCTTCCCAGCATTCATGTACTGACTACATTCATCATGATGATCGTCGTCCATAAGCGGAAAGAACAGCATAAATGGGAGTACATCAGTGTCACTACGGTGGGAACATTGATTATCCTTTCCACGCTATTCACGAAACAGCATGCTGTATTGGATGTACTCGCAGGGATACTTCTTGCATGTGGGGTATATGCAGCTGTCCAGTATATGTTCCAAGCGCTATCGGCTTTTCAGGCCAATCATTATGCAGCGAGGCAAATGAAAAAGTGATTACAGGCCATAAAAGAAGGAAATGCCACTGTAAGATATTCACTCCCATGGGCTAATATTTTACAGTGGCATTTTGTGTTCAATCAAAAAAATTGGATATTTATGTTAAAGTGTATAAACAGAATTGAAATAGTGGACATTTAATTTAGGGGAATATGTATCCTCAATTTCTTATTAAACTATCATGTAGTTTAACAATAAAATGGACATTAAAAAATAAGTAGCTTTAATGAATCGCCAAAAATTTTATTATAGCCGGAAAAAGAATAAATCCCACTAAAGGAACAATAAGGAATTAATAACTTGCATTACAAGGTAGTTAAATGTAAAATAAAGTATATCTTTCTTTTTAAAGTAAATATTTTTTGAACTAATACCTTGTTATACAAGATAAAGGGGAAGGTGATTCAATATCCATGACATCAACTCAAATGCTTAAAGGGATTTTGGAAGGTTGTCTGTTAGCGATCATTAAAGAAGGGGAGGTTTACGGGTACGAATTAGCCGAAAAGCTTGGGGGATATGGGTTTGATTCTTTAAGTGAAGGTACCATTTATCCATTATTAATACGTATGCAGAAGGAAAAATTAGTAATTA
Source organism: Peribacillus sp. NPDC006672 (assembly GCF_050274955.1). Classification (NCBI taxonomy): domain Bacteria; kingdom Bacillati; phylum Bacillota; class Bacilli; order Caryophanales; family Bacillaceae; genus Peribacillus; species Peribacillus sp. NPDC006672. The sequence goes on along the minus strand of NZ_JBNNOR010000022.1, from coordinate 54,194 downwards.
CGACTTTAAAGAAATCAACAGCAGGTCCTAGTCGGAAGTATTACTCTTTATCTGAAAAAGGCGAAAGCGAACTGGAAGTCTTCATTGACCGCTGGAGTAAGCTAAGTTCAAATGTAAATAAAATAGTGAAAAACAAAGGGGGAATGTAAAGGTGCTTGATGTTAACAAAGCGTTATCCAAGGAAAGTCAAAACTTTTTAGAGAACCTCAGATTATACCTTTTTTCAAGTGGAAAGAAAACGGCTGAAATCGAGGATATCATCGAAGAGCTAGAGGTCCATCTTCTTGAAGCTGAAAGGAATAAAAAAAGCGTGGAACATATCGTAGGCAGAAGTCCAAAAGAATATATGGAGCAACTTTCTGATGAAATGTCTGTTGATTTTATGGGATGGCTGAAATATATAGTGATGATTTTAATCGGGGCATTTTCTTATTGGATTATTTCAAAAGCTATAAATGGTGGTATTGAATTTTCATTGTGGGAAATCATCGGTTATCCTTTGGCGGGAATCCTTTCAATAATCTTTTATATGTTATCTTTTAGGTATATGGCTAGTCATAAATTATCCAAGGTAAAGCAAGGTGTACTCCTATATGGACTAAGCATGATCTCGATGGCGTTATTTGCAGGTTTATTTTTGGTTAGTGAGATTTATAGCACAACGTTTATTGAATTTGAAAACACAGGTAATATTATTGCTGTAATACTGGCCATTTCGATATTCATTCTCATATCCTTTTGGAGCAAATCCTGGGTTTCCATCATCATTCCGATACTCCTTTTTGCACCTGAATTTTTATTGAAACAGACCCATTACCAAGGGAACGTTAATTTGATACTGAGCAGTTTGATAACGATGCTGGGTATACTTATTTATTGTGGATATACGATCAGGAAAACGAAAAGCAGTTGAAGTGATTATTATACAAGTTCATTAGCCTATACAAAAAAAGCACCAGACTTCCCATGACAGGAAGTCCGATGCTTTTTTCTTTTACATTTCAGCTTCTATTTTCAAAGATGATTCTTCGCTGAATTGTTGCTTATCCAGGTCGCCCGTTATTTTACTGGTCAGAATACCGGAAGTCATGCTTCCGCTGACATTCACAGCCGTTCTTCCCATATCGATCAATGGCTCGACGGAAATCAAAAGTCCTGCCAAGGCAATCGGCAAGTTCATCGCTGACAATACTAGAATAGCAGCAAAGGTTGCTCCTCCACCTACGCCTGCAACCCCGAAAGAGCTAATAGCTACAATAGCAATTAACATGGCTATAAAGGATGGCGTAAGTGGGTCGATTCCCACTGTCGGAGCGATCATGACCGCTAACATGGCCGGATAGATGCCGGCACAGCCGTTTTGACCAATCGACAAACCGAACGATCCAGCAAAGTTGGCAATTCCTTCAGACACCCCTAGTTGTTTCTGTGTTTGGATGTTCAATGGAAGTGCTCCTGCACTTGTTCTCGAAGTGAAGGCAAACGATAATACCGGGAAGGCTTTTCGCAAATATACCATTGGATTCAATCCTGCAAGCGTCAGCAATAACAAATGAATAAGGAACATGACAATTAGGGCGACATAAGAGGCTCCTACGAATTTCCCTAATTTCAGGATAGCGTCCAGATCACTTGTCGCTACCGTCTTAGTCATGATCGCCAAGATTCCGTAAGGTGTTAAACGTAGAATTAACGTTACCACGCGCATGATGATGCTGTGCAATGTATCTACTATTTTAGCAAAAAATTCAGCATGTTCAGGTTGCTTTCTTTTGACCCCTAAATAGGCAATCCCAAGAAATGCAGCAAAAATCACAACAGAAATAGTTGAAGTCGGACGGGCTCCAGTTAAATCCAGAAACGGATTTGACGGAATCAATTCAAGGATTTGCTGCGGCATCGTTTTATCTTGAATCGTACCGTATGTTTCCGTTATTTGATCCCCACGGCTTAACTCTGCATCTCCTTGCTCAATTTGAACGGCTTCCAAATTGAATACAGTTGCCGAGGTGATCCCCACCGCTGCTGCAATCGCAGTCGTTCCAAGCAGGATTCCGATGATCAGGACACTGATCTTTCCGATATTGCTGGTTAGTTTCAATCTTGTAAATGCCGATAAGATCGAAATGAAGACAAGCGGCATAACGATCATTTGCAGGAACTTAACATAGCCTGACCCTACAATGTTAAACCAATCGACCGATTTAACGATCGCTTCTGACTGGGGTTCATAGAAATACTGTAAAAGAAGTCCGAAGACAATCCCTAAACCAAGTCCAGTAAAGACCCTTTTTGTAAAAGAAACATGTTTCTTATTCATGTAAAATAAAACGCCTAAAAGAACGAGCATTATAGCAAGGTTTAAAAACACATATCCAATCATATCTATTCCTCCTAATTCCGATTAACCAAATGTGAATAATGAATATCTGAAGACTATGATACATCATCTGTTGATTTTTTACCAGAAGAAAATAATTTATTTTTGACTTTTGAAGGGATTCATGTATATATCCATATTCACGAACTGGATTAGAAGGAACAATAAAAAGGAGGCATACATGAACCTTTTCCGCTCTCGGATCAAGGGTTCAGTATACCTCTTATAGTTGAAATTGTTATTTCTTCAAATCAATCATGATATCATCCAATACAAACTCTTTAGGAGCATTTTTTTGTTTTGATGGGAAGGATGACACCTTTTCTTCACCATCTTCTGTTATGGTTACTTCCCCATGGTTCTCTGAGGTGAAATTACGTAACGACAAATGAGGAGTTGCAATCAGTTTCGTAGCATTCTGATCAATTTTTTGGAAGGTTTTACTCCAGCTCATATTATAGGAACCCAAACCCATTCCCCCGTTGCCTTGACCAGAGTAAACATTTCCTAAGTCATCTTTAATGGTCAATTCAACATAGACGTCATCCCACATGTTTTTAACCAAGTCGGAAACTTCTTGATTGTAGTGAACGACAAATGACATCGGTGATATCGCGATTTTTTCAACGGAAACCTTTACTCCATATTGATCTAAACTTTTATTGATGACCTTTTCGTTGCTTTCGGTTGCCTCTAAAGAGAAGGCAAAGTTCCAATTTCCTTTTATCTCTTTATCCATGTCGGTAACACTGATGCTGTCTATATCCCAGTCTATATTTACCTTATCTTCTTTAAGATCTTCTAAGTTACTAGCCGTTAATAAGCCTACATATTTTTTATCAGCTACTTTTGTAACTCCATCCGATCCTGCTTGGGCTTTCATTTCTTTTATATTCGGGCCGGGAATATAGAATGATCCATCCCCCAAATCTTCTTCGCTTTCAATAGTATAAGTGATGGTTACCGTTTTTCCGTCATAAATGGCGTCATTTATCGTGAAAGTAAGGCCATTGCTTTTTTCGGTAAGGCCAATTTCATTGGAGTAGGCCTTATAATCACCGTAAAGACCCTTTCCAGTATTCTTGTTATCATCATTTCCATTACCTAAAAAGCTAAAAATATCTCCTATTAAAGGAATGCTTTTAGCAGAAGCGGTAAACGAGAATCCAATCGTTGCGGTGGATAATCCGAATATAATGGAAGCAGCCAATACATTCTTCTGCCAACGCTTCATTTTTTTCTTCTTGCTTATTGATTTTTTGAGTGATCTTTTGATTTTGGCTTTTTCTAGTTCGGTGACTTCCATTTCCTTAAATTCAGTTTCGTCTATGTCCATATCATTTAATAATTCATAAATATCCTTCATACGAAGCTTCCTCCTAACTTAAGATTCGTAGCTTTTTGACTTAGCTTCTTTTTCCCTCTATAAATACGATTGTCTATTGATGCTTTGCTCAACCCGAGTTTTATCGATATATCCTCATTTTTCAAACCTAGAAAGTACTTCATAATAAAAATATCCCGATCAACAGGTTCTAAGAGATCGATTAACTGAAGCAGTTCTTTTCTGTCTTCCAATATAATTAGTTCATCTTCTACAGATTTTTCTGAATCTACTTCTGTGTAACCTGACGTAAGCTCCATTTTCTTCATGGCTTTTCTGTAGTAATCAATCGCTTTAAACTTAGCGATCGCACAAATCCATTTTCTGAAATCTGTTTTATCCCCATGGAACTTTTTCGAATTGTTCCAGATTGAGAGAAAAATATCATTGATGCATTCTTCAATAATTCCGTCGTTCTTAAGGGGGGAGAGAATTTTATATGTGACCCCCTTGATTAATGGCAAATAGGTATCAACTATAAATTCCAATGCATCCTCTTTTTGGCGTTGCAGCCGCTCGATAAAATTTCTTTCGGTAGACTTCATGATCATGATTCCCCTTATTTTTTTGTAAAAGCTTTTACACCTTATACAACGTATGTAAAAAGATTTATTCTCAACTATTTGTGGAGTGGGTATGATGGGTTCATAGCATTTGGAATGATATGGTATTGAGAGTAGCACGATTTATCAGTTTGTTACAGTGTTATCCAAATGAAAGGTATGCTGACAGCAGTGAAAGATCAAAAAAATATTCTTTATCCATTTATCAGGAAGGATAAGCCCTTGGTTTTATTGAATGATAGGTATGGAAGATATCAGCTCTTATATGCTTAGCGTTTTTGGAAAGGGATGAAGGAATGATGGATATATACATTGATAGGCTTAATGAACAGGATGCACAAGAGTTATTTAAATTTGAGTGCAATAACAGAACATTTTTTGAACAAACGGTCCCAGGCCGGGGAGATGATTATTATAGCTTTGGAACGTTTGAAGTCAGGCATAAGGAATTATTAAAAGAACAAGAAGATGCAATATCTTCTTTTTATCTGATTAAGGATGGTTCAGGCACTATCGTCGGCAGGATTAATCTTGTGGATATCGACCCCATTAATGGTACGGCCCATGTCGGTTATAGAATTGGGGAGAAGTATACGCAAAGGGGAATAGCGAATAAAGCGTTAAAGCTTTTGGTTAATCTTGCGCCGGAATTGAATGTGACTCAAATACATGCCAAAACGACAAGCGACAATTTGGCCTCTCAAAAGGTTTTAGTGAAAAACGGTTTTGAACGGACTTCGATTAATGAGAAAATTAGTGCGGATACCGATCAAAAGCTAACATTCTACCATTATAGTAAGAACCTATAAATCCATATTCCTCTATTAATAGACGGCATTCCCATTTTTTAATTGAGAAAAGATGGGGAGTATACTATACTAACGTTGTATTAATGTTTGGGAAATTTTGCGAGGAATTCATATATTTGCCGCTGGGTGCCTTTGTGTGAACAAAGGGTAACAGGGAATCGGGTGTAAATCCCGAGTGGTCGCGCCACTGTAACCAAGGAGTTTTCTTTCAGGATGTCACTTGACAGTCAGTCAGGGAAGACGAAAGGAAATGTTGATCTGGAAGCCAGGAGACCTACCTAGTAGGCATCACCAATTTTTCCTTCGCTGAGAGGAGAGGTGTTCGAGAGAGAAAAGACGGACTTAGGTCCTTCCGTATTTTTTTTGCTTATACTCGTAACTCGATTCTTTGTTAAAAGGATGGGGTTTTTTTGTGTTGTTTTTTTGAAGGAGGAGTTCATCATTGGGAGAGTCATTGATTAGAAGCTCATTGAAAGAGAGCGGGGATGTGCTTGAAGAACCTCATTTTGAGAGAAAAGCCAAACGCAGGTTTCGTTTCCTGCTATTTTTCTTGCTGTGCATCCTTTTATTATCCGTTACATTCGCTGTTACCCTTGGGCCAGTTAAGATGTCAGCAATAACAGTGTGGAAGATTGCCTTAGGGCATCTGCCTTTTCTCGGTGATTCTTTGGAGGTGAATTGGAGTATCGCACAAGAGCGGATCATTTGGGATATCCGTCTGCCCCGTGTATTGCTCGGTGCGGTGGTAGGTGCAGGATTATCCGTAGTGGGTGTCGTCATCCAGGCATTGGTGCGCAATTCACTTGCAGATCCGTATATTCTGGGCATTTCATCTGGTTCCTCTGTTGCTGCAACCCTTGTCATTCTCTTTGGGGCGCTGCCTATATTCGGACAATATGCGTTATCATTCGGTGCCTTCCTGGGGGCCATGGCTGCGATGCTTTCCGTTTATTTATTGGCTCAAGTGGGAGGGAGAATCCAAACGACAAGGCTATTATTGGCAGGTGTAGCCATTTCGATGATCATGTCGGCTGTCACTAATTTCATTGTCACACTTGCACCAAGAGATTCAGGCATCCGTGAGGCGATGTTTTGGATGATGGGCAGTTTAGCAGGTGCAAAATGGGAATACATACCGATTCCAGCAGTTGTGGTGCTTGTGGTTTCCTTGTTCCTTATCGTACAATCCCGCTCCCTCAATATCTTATTGATGGGCGAAGAAGTCGCCGCGACGCTTGGAGTCAATATGGAAGCCTTCCGTAAAGTTCTGATCATCATTACGTCCCTTGTTACGGGGACCGTTGTGGCTGTAAGCGGTTCGATTGGGTTCATCGGTTTGGTCGTACCGCATTTATCCCGGCTATTGGTCGGGACAGACCATAAACGAGTTCTTTCATGCAGCATATTGATTGGCATGATCCTCGTCATTTGGTCAGATGTATGTGCCCGGCTAGTCCTGGCACCTCAAGAACTTCCGATTGGCGTTGTCACCGCACTGTGCGGAGGGCCATTCTTCATTTGGCTTTTGCGGCGAAGTTCATATTCATTTGGAGGTGGGGGCAAGTGAAATTAGCAATTGAAGAAGTGTCTTATTCAATTCTGGACACTCCTATCATTGAGGATATATCTCTACATATAAAAACTGGGCAGTTCGTCGGGCTGATCGGTCCGAATGGGAGCGGGAAATCCACTCTATTAAAAAATGTTTCCCGGATTGTGGAGCCGCATACGGGATCTGTTCATCTGGACGGTCGTGACCTTTACCGGCTTTCACCGAAACAAACAGCCCGGGAAATGGCGGTTGTCAGTCAAGAAACATCCCTGACCTTCGACTTTAGTGTACAAGAGATGGTTTGGATGGGACGGCATCCTCATAAGCGGTTATTTCAGGGAGATACTTCGACAGATAGACGAATCGTCAATCACGCTTTATCTCGTGTCGAAATGAATGGATTTGAAGACAGGAGTTTCATGAGCTTGTCGGGTGGTGAGAAACAACGTGTCCTCATAGCGCGCGCCCTTGCCCAGGAAGCGAAAATCATCATCCTGGATGAACCAACGAATCATTTAGACATCAGGCATCAGCTCCAATTGCTGGACCTTGTAAAAAAACTGGACATTACCGTCTTGACGGCCCTGCATGATATAAATTTGGCGTCCATGTATTGTGATCATATATACGTCATCCAAAATGGCAGAGTAATCACATCCGGAACACCGGAAGCTGTATTGACGACAGAAATGATAAGGAAGGTGTTCGGGGTGGAGACGGAAATCGGCATACACCCCGTCACGCAAAAAACGCATATCACCTTTTTAGCACATATATAAAATAACAATAGATACGAGGGGTAATATATGACTGGTTACCGAAAGATTTTATTAAGCATCAGTTTATTGGCAATGATGATATTGGCTGCTTGCAATAACTCCGAGGAAGCTTCAAAGGGCGGAGGCAATCAGAGTGAAAAAGGTGGAAAAGAAAAGGTGGTCATCACAAATCTGGGTCATAAATTCACCTATGCAGAGGCCCCCAAACGGGCCGTTTCGCTAAATCAGCATGCGACGGAAATCATGCTTGCATTAGGATTACAGGATTCAATGGCAGGTACGGCTTATTTGGATGACGAAATTTTGCCGAAATATAAAGATGCATATGAAACGGTGCCTGTGCTTTCCAAGGAATACCCATCAAAAGAAGTTTTCTTTGAAGCTGAGCCGGATTTTGCATATGCAGGCTGGAAAAGCGCCTTTACGGAACAAACGTTAGGAACCGTCCAAGAGCTAAAAGAAGCCGGAATCAATACATATATCCAAGAGTCTTCCAATACGTCAACACCGACAATGGTAGATGTGTATAAAGATATTGAGAATATTGGCCGTATCTTTCATGTAGAAGAAAAGGCAGCGGACCTCATCGAAGAGATGCAACGGGATATAAAAGAAACTACAGTAAAAATCGAAGCGGCAGGAAAGCCCAAAAACGTTTTCGTATATGACAGCGGTGAAGAAGTTCCGAAAACGGCAGCAAAAAATAATTACATGAACGGGATCATTTCAATGGCTGGCGGCCAGAACATTTTTGGCGATACGGAAGGGGGATGGCCTGAGGTCAGTTGGGAAGAAGTCGTCGATCGGAATCCGGATGTCATTGCCATCATTGATTATGGCGATATCCCCATAAAGCAAAAAGAAGCATTCTTATTAAATAAAAGTGAACTGGCGGATGTGCCGGCCATTCGAAATAAAGCAATCATCGTGCTTCCTCTTTCAGCGGGCGCTGAAGGGATTCGTGCCCCCCTAGCCTTACGGACAGTAGCGGAAGGACTTTACCCCGAAAAGTTTTAAACCCGGGTGGAAGCTGATCCAGAATAAGGACACGTATGAAACGTGTCCTTATTCACGTTTTTAATTTAATACAACAGAAGGATAATGCGATCGGTTTCTTGAATTATTTGTATGGCTGTATCTTAAATGAAGATTTTAGGAGAAAGGAGAATGTAATATGATAGAAGGTTTATATGAAGCCCATTTACCCGTTAAGAACTTGACCATCTCAATCGATTTTTATAAGAAAATAGGCTTGAAACTAGCTTGGAGGGATGAAGATACTGCCTTCTTTTGGATAGAGGAAAACAAAAGCTGGGTCGGCCTATGGGAAGGGAAAGAATATCAAACTCCGTACCACCCATCACTAAGGCATATCGCCTTTCGGGTATCTTATGAAAATATGAAAAATTCGTTAACTTGGCTTCAATCTCTAAAAATTGAAGTCGTCCCTTTTGGAAAAAGAAAAACCATTGAACCTTTTGTGCGTCCGAACCAAGGAAACGCTTCTGTCTATTTTACTGACCCTGATGGCAATAGCCTGGAACTTATGTGTTCGGTAAAAGTCCCTGATGCATATAAACATATGACCGAACAAATTTCACTTGAAGAATGGGAAGAACTAAAGTCTATCTTATAGAAGAAAACAAAAAAGGATTGGTTTTATATAATAGAAGGAAGTGTAAGGATTGTTTAATCAATTAACGAATAATGATAGTATTCTTAATCATTTACGTGCAGACTGTGAGAATTGTTTTGGTTTGTGCTGTGTAGCTTTGCCTTATGCAAAATCTGCTGATTTTGCATTTGATAAAGATGGAGGTAAACCATGTTCAAACCTGCAATCAGATTATCGTTGCGGCATCCATGAAAACCTCAGAGCAAAAGGATTTAGGGGCTGCACGGTATATGAATGCTTTGGTGCCGGTCAAAAGGTATCTCAACTCACTTATGATGGAAACGATTGGAGAGACAACCCAGCGTCAGCAAAGGAAATGTTTGATGTATTTCCTATTATGCAACAACTACATGAAATGCTTTGCTACTTAAATGAAGCACTGAATTTAGTAGATGCGAAACCACTTCATCGAGATTTGCAGGCTGCTTTTGAAGACACGGAATATCTTACTAAGCAAAGACCAAAGTCTCTATTGGCACTAAATGTACCAGCCCATAGAGCGACCGTTAATGATTTACTACTGCGCACAAGTGAACTGGTACGTGCAAAGGTTTCATTTAAGAAAAGTCAAAAAAAACAGTACAAAATAGGTAGGGGGAGCGACCTTATCGGTGCAAAGTTGAGAGGTGCTGATCTTAGGGGAGCGAACTTAAGAGGAGCTTTGTTTATTGCATCTGACCTCAGGGAAGCTGACATGAGAGTGACTGACCTTATCGGCGCCGACTTTAGGGACGCTGATTTAAGCGGTGCCGATCTCACCGGAAGTTTCTTTATCACACAAGCACAAGTTAACTCGGCTAAAGGCGATATCCATACAAAATTACCGCTTTCTTTAAGCATTCCCGATCATTGGAGATGTAGCTAAGATCGGAACTAACTTTCATGCAGAGCAAATGCTTCACTCACGAGTAAAAGGCTGAAAAGTCCAATTCACGAGTAAAAGGCCGAAACTCACGAGTAAAAGCATCAAACTCACGAGTAAAAGGCTGAAATTCACGAGTAAAAGCGTCAAATTCACGAGTAAAAGGCTGAAACTCACGAGTAAAAGCCGAAACTCACGAGTGAAAGCGTCCAATTTCATGAGAAAAGTCCAATTCATGATTAAAAGCGCCGAATTCACGAGTAAAATGCCGAAACTCACGAGTGAAAGCATCAAACTCACGAGTAAAAGGCCAAAACTAAAGCGTCAAATTTCATGAGAAAAGTCCAATTCACGAGTAAAAGCGTCAAACTCACGAGTAAAAGGTCGAAACTCATGAGTAAAAGCGTCAAATTCACGAGTAAAAAGCCGAAACTTACGAGTGAAAGCGTCAAATTTCACGAGTAAAGTCCAATTCACGAGTAAAAGGCCGAAATTCACGAGTAAAAGGCCGAAATTCACGAGTAAAAGGCCGAAACTCACGAGTAAAAAGCTGAAATTCACGAGTAAAGGCCGAAATTCACGAGTGAAAGCGTCAAATTTCATGAGAAAAGTCCAATTCACGAGTAAAAGCGTCAAATTCACAAGTAAAAGGTCGAAACTCATAAGTAAAAGCGCCAAATTCACGAGTAGAAGGGAATTTTAATGTGTGAATTCTGACTATCATGCGATTCTTCCTTAGGAAGGATCGTCTTTTTAAGTTAGGCGGAAAATTTTCATTTTTCCATTTGACTCTCACGTTGCGTAATACCTTACAGTAAATGATATCGAAAGGAGGTAAGAAGCAGTGGCAATGAAAGTGAAAGAACTAGCCGATTTAGTGGGCATTAGTGTGCGGACACTGCATTATTATGATGAGATCGGGTTATTATCGCCAGAGGAGACAACTGATTCCGGTTATCGCCTTTATTCGAATGAAAATCTTGAGATGTTGCAGCAAATCCTGTTTTTCAGGGAACTCGAAATGCCTTTAAAGGAAATTAAACAAATGATAAGCAGTTCTTCGTTTGATAAACAAGAAGCGTTAAGGCAGCATCAAAAAATGTTACTTGAGAAACGCAGTCAGCTTGATAAATTAATTAACACGGTCGATAAATCGATTAAGCATATGAAAGGGGAAATTCAAATGACGGATAAAGAAAAATTTGAAGGGTTTGACTTCAGTCAGAATCCATATGAAGAAGAAGCCCGCAAGCTTTGGGGAGAAAAAGCTGTCGATGAGTCAAAGGCAAAAGTAGCGGACATGTCCAAAGATGCACAGAAAATTGTGTCGGATATCTATATAAAACTTGCGTCAATCCGAAATGACTCGCCCGAGTCGGTGGAGGCACAAGAAGCAATTAAAGAATGGTATGATTGTTTGAACAATAACTTCGGAACATACTCGCTGGATGCTTTCAAAGGATTAGGTCAAATGTACGTCGATGATCAACGCTTCACCAAAAATATCGACCAATATGGTGATGGTTTAGCAAAATTCATGTGTGATGCGATGGGGCATTTTGCTGACACTAACAAAAATTAAATCTCAAGAATCAGAAATTCCATGATGGAAGGTTGCTCCGGTAACCTTCTTATTTTAAAATCAGGCAATATCTAACCCCTATGGTCTGTACCCGTATGAAAAACTGAATATGAAAATGAATAGTAAAAAAAGGGCCAATGATGGAATGAAACTAACGATCACCAATCCCTTCGCTTCCTTACTTTTCACACTTGTGAACCATTTAAAATAGATGAATAGGAGAATTATTAAAAAGGACCATAAATAATAACCAGTCATAGTGTCGACCCAGGCAGAATTTTTATCCCAGTAAGCGTCAGGTACAGGAGTGATATTCTCATACTGTTTATCAATTTTACTTTTAGTGGTAATGAAGAGATAGGAAATGACAGAGTAATAAACGGCAATGGCGACTTTTACCCACCAGGGTAAGAATCGATTGGAAATGACTATTAAAAAGATAATGGCCAGAAAAACGAATAATTCGATTTATAGCTCCAAAATAAAAACACCTCCATTTTATATAGTATAATGATTATGTAAAAATTTCCATTATATTATAGAGGTGTTTGTTAAAATGGAACTTTGGAAAATGAGTCAAAAGGTATCGGATCTAAGCGATGTGATTCCTTATTATTTTTTTAGTCTAGTCTCATCCTCTCTATCGCTTTCCACGGGAATGGTTATTTTTAGCTGGGGTTCCTGGGGAGTGTTTGGCTTTATCATGTTTTCCTTTTATATCGTTATCCCTTATTTATTATTTGCTGTTCCGGTACAGGTCCTTTTCAATAAACATCCTAAAAAATTCAGTTTACTTTATTTTTGTCTTTATATTTTTTTCTCTTTGCTGGCTGTATTCATTTATAGTTCGGTGCTTAATTTTGACATCAGTATGGAAGTTTTAACGACAAAGAATTACTATGCAATAAGCCTTTCTGCGGCCTTGATTTTTTGGTTTTGGGACTCGGTCTTTTTACAAAAAAAGAGATCTGCATCATAAAAGGGACCAAAGGAAGGTCCCTTTCCGACATTATTTCAATAGCATGTTCACGATTTCTTTAGCTTTTTCCAATTGAATTCCTTCAATAATACTGTTATTTTTTCGAACAGCCGTACCGAAATGATAGTGACCGGTATGCAATTCGGAATGGATAGCAAGGATATTATCCTTATTTAAGCCGCTTCCCACCAGTATCGCTATGCCGCCGCAGACTTTTTTCATTTGTTGAATCGTTTTCATGCGGCTGGGCAAATCCCCATGTCCACCTGACGTCAATATCGTTGTGATTTCTGGATATTGTGCTAGCATTTCAGCTGAAAGAACTGGGTCGTGTGTGTCATCGATGGCTCGGTGGAATGTAATCTCCAAACCTTCACATACCGTCAATAGTTCTTCGAGATATGGTCGATTGATTTCATTTTTTTCATTTAATGTACCCAATACAACCCCGTTCGCTCCGAGTGAACGAATGATTTGGATATCTTTTTTCATGATTTCCAAATCGTTTTGAGAATAACAAAACGACTGGCTATGAGGCCTTACCATCACGTTGACTGGTATCTTTACTGAATTGACGACAGCTTCTATCAGGGCGTGGCTGGGAGTTAATCCCCCCTCGGCTAAAGAACTGACAAGCTCGATTCGGTCTGCTCCCGATTTCTCGATTAAAATGGCATCTTCTATCGTTGTGGCAATGAATTCAATATACATTGGATTTTCCTTTCCTGCATGCAAGTGTTATATGATTATTAAATCCATTAAGAATCGTAAAGTCAAATACCTGCTCCGGTTTTCCCTAGCTTTCCTCAACTGATATTTCTTTATATCTCATATTATGAAACGAAATGAACATTCAAACGTATAAAAAAAGAATATATTCAACATGGTGGATTTGAAAGTGTATGTTTGGACGGAGTAATTAAATGAAAATCAGCATGACGGAGGTTATTTAATTGGATAACGAAAGTAAGGAAATAAAGAAATCGAGGTTTTACAAAGTAGGGATGGGATTCCTGATCATTTCCCTTCTCACTTGGATCATTCCTGTAATAGCTCCTTTTACGCCTGTTTCGACTGGTGTTAAAGCGGGAGTCATAACAGGTGCTATCGTCTTTGCGGAAGTCATGTTTTGGGCAGGCGCGCTTTTGGTTGGGAAAGAGGTGGCTGCTAAATATAAAGGTTATTTAAACCCGAAAAATTGGAAAAAAGAAAAAGGGTGAAGCAGCAGTTTTTTATATAAAAGGGCTAGGAGTGAAGCTCCATGGAAACTGAGTTGTTGAAAGTATTCGATTCCAATCGCATTCAAATCGGCGTGGCTCCGCGGGAGGAAGTACATAGATTGGGACATTGGCATGAGGTTTTCCATTGCTGGTTCGCAAGTTCGGAAGCGGGCGTGGATTACTTATATCTTCAGCACCGTTGTGCGATGAAAAAAGATTATCCGAATCTATTGGATATAACGGCTGCCGGTCATTTACTGGCTCATGAATCGGTATACGACGGAGTCAGGGAGATTAAAGAAGAAATAGGCATTGACGTTTCCTTTGACGAGTTGGTTCCATTAGGGATTATTGAATACCATCAAACGAAAGAAGATTTCATCGACAAGGAACTGGCAAACGTCTTTCTTTATGAAAGTGCACATTGCTTCGATGATTTCACCCTGCAGCCAGAAGAGGTTTCCGGGATGGTGAAGGTTGTACTGAATGACTTCGAAGAGCTTTGGACCGAAGCGAAGGACAAAGTGAATATTAAGGGATTCGAAATGGATCAAGAAGGCCGTAGGATGATGATCGATCGATTTGTTGGACGAGATGAGTTCGTGCCGCATGATCTTTCCTATTATGATAGCATCATTAGATTGATCAGAGAAAACCTTGCTAAATGAAATAAAGCCCCGACAAAACGATTCGAGTTTTGTTTGGGCTTTTCTCTTTTAAAAAAACATTAAGTACATCGACCTGTGTCTTTTCCCATTCAACTTTAGCCTATTGGCTCGTTTTGTCTCAACGCGACATTCATATGTCCTTAGTTGTTCCCGTATTTGTCCTGAATTGCTCATAGGCATAATGACTTTGTCTCTGTGATGATTCAGTTGATAAAGCGAGACATACCAGACTGTAATAGTGATGGCAGGCTGCAAGTTAAAGGAGGTTTCTGGATTTTCATGAACTAGGGAATTTATCACTTGTAAGAAAATTACAAAAATGTAAGATGAACAGTGTATAAATTTTGTTAAGGGGATGAGTGAAATAATGAAAAAAATGGTTTTATGTATTTCATTTTTTGTAGCTTTTTTAGTCCTTTTTGGCTCCCTTGATTCTTTTGCCAGCAAAGCATCAGCAGAAACACACACCTATGATGGAAAAAGTCCTTACTATAACAATTGTGCGGACAGTGCAGTAACGAAGAAGAATGTGAAAATTAATTTAAACGGTGCTTCTGCAAATTTAGAGTTGAAATTCAGTACAACTTGCAAAACAGCTTGGGCAAAGATCACTCTAAGCAGACCGGCTAAATCTGATGGTGAGGCAACGGCATTAGTTGTCCGAAACACGGATAATAAACAATATAGTTGTGCATCTCCAGGAGGAAATGGTGTTATTAATAAAGGTCAAACGACATGCTATACACCTATGGTATATGATTTAGATCCGCGAAAAGCTCAAGCAGTTGGATACTGGCCATATACGGCAGGCGAAACTGGCTGGTATTAATCATAAAGCAAAATCCTTCATCTACTTTTATGCAAAGAAAGGATGAATGACTTGAATAATAAGCTGAAAATGATAGGTTTATCGATGGTGATGACCTTGACTATGTTCATTGTCGAGTTTTTTGGATTTGGGAATAATCTAGCAATAGCAGAAACACATACTTATGATGGAAAAAGCCCTAACTATAATAGTTGTGCAAGTTCGGCGGTAACGAAGGATAAAAAATGGATCGATTCCAATTCGTACGTAGAATTGAAATTCAGCACTGTCTGTAAAACCGCTTGGGCAAAAGTGACCGTAACACGTTCCGCCGTATACAACCATGAAGCGGATGCCAGGATCGTCCGAAGTACTGATGGTAAAGCCTATACATGCGCCAGTTCCGGGGGCAATGGTGTTGTGAATATAGGGCAGACCTCGTGTTATACACCAATGGTATATGGTTTGGACCCGCGCAAAGCACAGGCCCAAGGGATACATGCGATTCCTAATAGTGATGCATATAATAAAGCGGTGACCATTTGGTACTAGAAGTAGCGAAAAAGAAAAGCGTATAAAGCAGTTTACAAGCATCCGCAAGATTGGATGCTTTTTTTGCGGTCCGGTTGAACTCACGCCTTATTCATTCATTACCGCTTTTTTGTGCTTCCAATTCAAGTAGATATTGTTTCATCTCCGTACCTCCTCGGTAACCGGTAATGGCCCCGTTTTTTCCGATTACCCGATGACACGGCACCGTAATCAGAACAGGATTGGCACCAATGGCCGTTCCGACCGCCCGAACAGCGGAAGGTCTTTGGATGACTTGGGCAATGTCGGAATAGGAACAGGTTTTGCCATAGGGTATTTGATTCAGCGCTGCCCAAATTTCTTGTTGAAAGGGCGTACCTTTTACATCTGCTGGAATAGAGAAAGTCTGCCTGGTTCCTTCGAAATATTCTAGGAGTTCTTTTAGATAGGGATTTAATGCTTCTTCATTTTCAACAAGACTTGCCATTGGAAAGCGTTTTTGTATCCAAGTTTTCAGTTCTTCATACGATTGACCAGGAGAGCCTACATAACAAAGTCCCTTGTCAGACTTGGCTACATATAATTGCCACTTATCGTATTTTAAAATGGCCCAATCTATTGTTTGTTCTTTAACATTCATCATGTTGCACACGCTCCTTATTCAAGTTTTGATGGTAAACTTTGCGATACCCTGAAGGTGTTTTACCCATCTTCCTTTTGAATAGCGTCAGGAAATAGGGTGTACTTGAGAACCCGACAGCCAAGCCTATTTCAGTTATAGGGTGTTCGGAGCTTTCAAGGAGCCTGCATGCTTGTTCAAGGCGAAGCCGTTGAATGTATTCAGTGGGCGATATCCCTTTTACACGCTTGAATGATCGTTGTAAATGATAGGGGCTGCCGTGGGAAATATCCGCCAATCTGTTCAATGTGAGGGGTTCTCTAAAATGTATGTCGATCCATTCGGCTATTTGTTCAACCCATTCTTTTGTCGGCAAATTCAGTCCGTCCGGTTTACATCGTTTACAAGGGCGGAAATCTTCATCCAAAGCCATCATGGCGTTTTTGAAAATCTTCACGTTTTCCTTATTAGGCACCCTGGATTTACAGGAAGGCCTGCAAAAAATGCCTGTCGTTTTTACCCCATATAAAAAATGATCATCATACGCTGCATTACACTCTATAATAGCTTTCCAGTAATCATAAGGAATGTCTGTTTTTTTCAAATTCATCACATTCACCTCTCCATTTAGTATACAAGAAAGTATTGATAGACAAACATTTCGATAATATAAAAGCAAGATAACGTAATTCATTGATAGTGTTGTTCTGTTAAAATAAGGGAGCGGATTTTGAAGGAAAGAGCAAGATTAAGTACCCATTTTTCATTAGAATAAAGCTAAAGGAGGAGTAGAATGAAAGAGACATTATCAATGGATGAAGGCATGATTGAATTGAGAATACATGCACCAAAAGAGTTTAGTTTTTCGGAAAACCTTAAATACTTATCAAGATCCTCCAATGAATGTCTGTTCGATATTGTTGATCAAAAAATTTATCGTGCACTTGTTGTCGAAAATGAGACACTTTTAGTAGAAATCAGTGCGATGAATGAAACCGAGCTGATCATTCGATTTCCAGGGCGAACTGCACCGATGGATAATCACGTAAAGGATGCTGTTTCCCAATATATTCGTCACTGGTTCGATCTTGAGACGAATCTTCTTCCTTTTTATGAGCTGGCCCAAAATGACCCTTTATTGCAAAATCCGGTAAGCCAATTCTTCGGTTTAAGAAATATGGGCATCCCTGATTTATTTGAAGCGATTGCCTGGGGAATACTTGGACAGCAGATTAACTTGACCTATGCCTATACCTTGAAACGGAGGCTTGTTGAGGGATTTGGTGAATTTGTTGAATTTGAAGGAAAGCAATATTGGCTGTTTCCGACACCTGATGTGATCGCGAAAATGACGGTCGAAGATTTTGCCGATTTGAGGATGACGGTGAAGAAGTGTGAATATTTAATAGGTGTTGCACAACTGATTGCAGAAGGGGAACTAACAAAAGAAAAGCTGTTGAATGCAAAGGATGTAAAAGAGGCTGAAAAAATGCTGACCAAAATACGGGGAATCGGTCCGTGGACAGCGAACTATGTCTTGATGCGCTGTTTGCGTTTTCCCGCAGCCTTTCCCATCGATGACGTCGGGCTGCATAATTCCATGAAACTGGTCATGGAAACGGAAGCAAAACCAACGAAAGCAGAAATCCTGAAACTATCGGAAGCGTGGGCCGATTGGGAATCCTATGCGACATTCTATTTATGGAGATTGCTATATTGAATTAGTATATATTTCAACTTCGGAGATAAAACTGCAGATTTCGTCGATATATTTCAATTTTCGAAGATAAAACTGTAGGTTTCGTCGATATATTTCGATTTTCGGAGATAAAGTTGCATCTCCAGCCCAAACATCTTTAGTCCATATAACATACAATCATATAGAGGTGAATGACCATGTATATGTACCCAACGTATCCTTATGAAGATCAAGCCTTTCTTGAACGACAGATTCCTGGTTTATCCGGCTTTCCGGGCATCCCTGGATCACCAGGCTTTCCAGGCCAACCTGGCTTTCCCGGTGCGCCTCAATTCCCAGGGCAGCCAGGACCCCCGCCGGGTTCGCAAGCACCAACGGCTCCCCCGCCAAGCTTTATCCCTCAACAACAATCGGCTTCACCATTTGCTGTAGATCCAGGGGCCATTTCGTTTTGTCTGTTTAGGAATACTTTTATATGGCTAAATAATGGTGCGAGTTTCTGGTATTATCCCATTTTTGTCGGTCCGCGATCTGTTGCAGGCTTCAGATGGAACGGCAGGTTCTGGACGATTTTTGGCATTGATACAAGACAAATCAATTCTTTTACCTGTTTTTGAAAATGCTCAAAGGAGATGTTTCCTTTGAGCATTTTAGGTTTCAGGCTGTTTTGCTTTCTTCCAGTATGAAAAGATATGGTAACAAGACAGAATCAGGACTATCCAAAAAAAGACATCATTAAAGGAAATGCCTATCGTTGATCGTCCCCCTAAAGCGGTCAACACTCCCACTAGGGAAAGGAGATACAAGGTGTAAAACAACTGCTCCTTGATCCTCGCATCGTGATCGGTGTGACTATCTTTCTTAAATAGGACACTGAAAAATAAACCGATCATAACCCAAAGAAGTACCTCTGGTGAAACGATATCAGAAAGAAAAAAGACTGGAAAAAAATCATAAATAAGCAAAAGGGTAATGATGATCATATAAATCATTTGAAAAGGATTCAAGAAATTCATTTCGCCCTCCATTTTTTGTTAAATTATACCTTGTTTTGTTACTTAAATCCTTTCATTTTTAAATATGGTGAAATAAACGCCAACAACGGTTAGTAATCACAATGTTCAATATTTAATTGAAATGGTAAAATCATTATATTCCTATAAAATTTAAAAAGTGGAAATGAAAATAGAGGATGCTGTTAAATATGAGGAAAGTATCGCTAGAAACCAAGATTCTTGGGTTAGTCTTATCGTTGAGCCTGTTTTTGATACTCTTATTGACGACTTCTTTTTCCTATATGGAAGGAAGGCAAATAGCGAAGGATAAAGGTCAATTGGCTTTGGAACTTTCAAAGACGATTAGTTTCATGCCTACGGTTACAGAGGCCTTTAAGACGGATGATCCCGCCGGCACAATCCAGCCGATTGTCGAAAAGATTCGCAGGGAAACGGGGGCTGAGTTCATCGTTGTCGGGAATAAAGAGGGCATTCGCTATTCCCATCCGCTGACTTCCGAAATTGGGAAGCGGATGGAAGGCGGAGATAATAGCAGGGCCATTCGGGATGGTGAATATTATGTTTCCGAAGCTGCAGGATCACTTGGTCTTTCCATTCGGGGAAAGTCACCCGTATTCAATGAGGATGGAAAAATAATTGGGATTGTCTCGGTCGGTTTTTTAGTGGAAGATGTCCGTGCCCAGATTTTCAAGGATTTGTCCAAAGAAATGATTGTATCTTTAGTGGCCATCATGATATCGATCATTGGCAGTTATATGCTTGCAAGGAGCATACGTAAAGATACATTGGGGCTTGAACCATTTGAAATCGCCAATTTATATAAAGAAAAAAATGCAGTACTTCAATCGGTGAAAGAAGGGATTCTGGCCATTGACCATAAAGGGTTGATTACATCGATGAATCAGCCGGCGAAAAAATTGCTGGATATTAAAGAGTCCGTACGCCATTTGAACGTGGATGGCCTATTTCCTTCGAAATATTTATTCGAGGTGTTGAAGTCCGGTCAACCGCAAATGGATAAGGAAATTTCATGGAAAGACAAATCCGTTATTGTGAATTGTACGCCAATTTTCGATAATGAACGGGTAAGCGGTGTTGTCGCTTCGTTCCGTGATCGAACGGAAATTGAGGAAATGGTCAACACATTATCGGAAGTGAAAATGCATTCAGAGGATTTAAGGGCTCAAACCCATGAGTTTACCAATAAACTATATGTTCTATCAGGATTGATACAATTAGGGGAATATGATGAAGCAATAGATATGATTCAAAGCGAAACCTCCGAATTGCATTCCCTGAACCGTGTAGTGTTCGAACAGATAAAGGATACAAAGGTACAAGCCCTGTTGCTTGGTAAGATAGGGAAAGCATCGGAAAAGAAGATAATCTTTGAAATAGACTCACAAAGTTACCTAGAGAAACTTCCGGGTCATATAAAATTGTCACAACTAACATTGATTCTGGGAAACATTATCGATAATGCACTTGAAGCGGTTTCAGGAATGGATGAGCCACTTGTGAAATTTTTCGCCACCGATATCGGAAATGATATGGTATTTGAAGTGAGTGATAACGGAAAAGGAATCCCGGAGGATGCTATCGCCCATATTTTCAATCGGGGTTTCACATCGAAAAACAATGGAAGTCCGAGTGGTTATGGACTTTCAAATGCTGATCGTGTCGTGAAAGAGCTTGGCGGCATTATCGAAGTTCAAAGCGAAGGTGAAAACACCATATTCACCGTGTATCTTCCTAAAGAACAGTGAGGAGGGAAAGAATGCTGAAGATAAGAGCAGTCATCGCAGAAGATGATTTTCGAGTAGCGGATATCCATGAAAAATTCTTGAAGAACTTTGATGAAATAGAAGTGGTCGGAAAAGCTGTCAATGCAAAAAAGACGCTTCGGATTTTGGAACAAAAAAGCCCTGATTTGCTTTTGCTTGATGTATATATGCCAGATCAGCTTGGTACAGACCTTCTTCCGGATATAAGGCGGAAATTCCCGAATGTGGATATTATCATGATTACCGCGGCAACGGATAAAGAACAACTTGAAAAGTCGCTTCACTACGGAGTAGAGAATTATTTAATTAAACCAGTGGAAATGAAGCGCTTCAACCAAGTTATCGAAGAGTTTCTTAAGAAAGCCCACTTGATGAAATCCAAACAAGAAATAGACCAGGATTTTGTTGATCTCATTTTGAAAAATGGATCTGCCGCTGCGGAACCGAACGATGGGCCCGCTTTACCGAAAGGGGTCGACGAAATCACTTTGACGAAAGTGATCGAGGTACTTGAAGCAAGCGAGATCGGTTTATCGGCTGAGCAAGTGAGCGCACAGATCGGCGCTTCCAGGACAACCGCGAGACGCTATCTGGAATACTTGATATCAGTAAAGAAATGTAAAGCAGAAGTCGTATACGGGGTAGTGGGAAGACCTGAGCGAAGATATTATAAAATTCAATAGAGTTTTTGGAAAGAATTAAGTGAAACATCTTCATTATTGGAGGTGTTTTTTTTATGTATGCATGGTTTGAAAGATTTCGAAAAAAGCAATATATGTCAAAAAAACAATATTTTAATCTGTTATCTTATTCTTAAGGAGGTTCGGAAATGAGATACAGTCCCATCATTCAAAAAACGATTGAATATATAGAAAATAGCTTACAAGACGAATTGTCCTTGGAGTACATCGCACGATTCGCAGGTTTTTCGAAATTTCACTATCATCGTATTTTTCACAAGGAGGTTGGCGTGACCGTATCAGAATATATTCGATATCGAAGGATCGCCAATGCCGCTAACATGTTGCTTTATACAGATGAAAAAATAATCGACATTGCTTTTTATTACCGCTTTGAAACACAAGAATCCTTTACTCGTTCATTTAAGAAATATTATAAACTGCCGCCAGGGCAATATCGGAAACTCGTAAGTAAACTAACCTTGCAAAAGGAGGAAATGACGATGAAAAACGAACAATTATTAAAAGGATGGAATTTAAGCGGGAGCCATCCATTCAATTATAAAATGGGAATTGACCGGGAGATATTCCATAAAGGCCAGGCATCAGGTTTCCTGAAATCCGTCACTACGGAATCCAAGGAGGAATTTGCAACGATGATGCAACAATTCAAGGCGGAAAATTACCTTGGTAAAAGAATGAAACTGTCAGGTTTTTTAAAATCAAAAGATGTTGATGGATTTTGTGGTTTATGGATGAGGGTGGATAATGCCCTTCATGATGTTTTGCAATTCGACAATATGGGGAATCGGCCCATCGTTAACGATACGGAATGGAACCATTATTATATTGTCTTGGATGTGCCCGAAAACAGTGCCATCATTTCATTCGGGGTCCTTCTTTCAGGGCGTGGAAAAGTATGGATCGATGAACTGGAATTCGATGAAGTCAGTATAGATACACCAACGACCAATATAGATTACGGCTGTGACCTCTTGGATGGGCCGGCAAATTTATCATTTGAAGAATAAATACGGTAGTTCGTTTAGCATGCCTTTTCCAGCAATAAAGATACAGTGACTGTTTGCTTAATCATCGTATCATTTCCATAATGAACCCGCCATTCAACCCGGGGAATGGCGTTCGGTTCAGCTCTAAAAATTGCTTCCGTGAACACAATGAACACAATTAACTAAATAGTTTTAAAACACAATAAATTGAAAACGCTTACAGGTTAAGCGTTTTCATATACAATTTATTTTATTAGAAGATGAGGAGTGATAGATATGCTCGCTTTATTAGGATACCTGATGATAGTAGTGTTTATGATTTTAATTATGACAGGGCGACTTTCAGCCATGATAGCTTTGATTGCAGTACCAAGTGCCTTCGCACTTATTGGCGGATTTGGCGGTGAAATGGGTGAGATGGCGTTGGAAGGGATCAAAGGTGTAGCGCCAACTGGGATCATGATTTTATTTGCGATTCTTTTCTTTGGCATTTTGATCGATGCCGGCGTTTTTGATCCAATCATCAATACGATCCTTAAGCTTGTAAAAGGAGATCCAATGAAAATTGCCATCGGCACGGCCGTCCTGGCCTTGCTCATTTCCTTGGATGGAGATGGTACGACTACATATATGATAACGATTTCTGCCATGCTTCCGCTATATAAACGGATTGGAATGAGACCGCTTGTATTGGCCGGTATTGCCGTGTCTTCATCTGGAGTCATGAACCTTCTTCCTTGGGGAGGCCCTACAGCACGGGTGATGACCGCTTTGAAACTTGAAATGTCCGATGTTTTCACCCCTGTCATTCCTGCGATGATTGGCGGAGTCCTATTCGTCCTTTTCATGGCATATTGCCTGGGTAAAAAAGAAAGAAAGAGAATTGGGATCATTGAGGTCGATTATCATGTTGTTGCACAGCATGCAGCAGCAACGGAAGATGCTTATATTAAGCGTCCAAAATTGATTATATTCAATTACGCATTAACTCTTACCTTGCTGGTGGCGTTGATAATGGAACTTATGCCTTCAGCGGTTCTGTTCATGATAGGTTTTGCCATTGCCATTACGGTTAATTATCCGAAACTCAGTGATCAAAAAGAACGTGTGGCAAACTATGCGGACAATGCTTTATCTGTCGTTTCGATGATTTTTGCGGCAGGTGTCTTTACTGGAATCCTTTCCGGTACGGAAATGGTGGACGCCATGGCAAACTCTTTGATTCAGCACATTCCAGATCAAATGGGTGCACATTTTGCCGTCATTACAGCCATCATCTCAGCACCTTTCACGTTCTTCATGTCTAATGACGCATTTTATTATGGAGTACTCCCATTACTTGCTAAAGCGGGAGCTGCTTATGGAATTGACCCTGCTTTGATTGGTAGAGCTTCTCTTTTAGGATTGCCTGTTCATCTATTAAGCCCGCTTGTTCCATCTACCTATCTATTGATTGGAATGGTAGGGGAAGATTTCGGGGCATTGCAGCGCACTTTCCTGAAATGGGCATGCGGATCGACGCTTGTCATGATAGTGGTAGCTGTCCTATTGGGAATCATCCCACTATAAGAAATATCATATCCCAATTTTGAGAAGAGTCCCGTTCGTAAAGATGCGAACGGGACTCTTCTCTTTTATCTTCAATAAACATCATGGGCTGTATAAATTGGAAAAATGAGATACATTATGTTTGTCTTCCCTTTCGTAACAAAGTTAGCTTTTTCTTTTATTGAATGCGGAAGGTATGTACCTTAAGAGTAATGAAACGATATTAATAATGAAGGGAAGAGAGCAAAATGGCTCACTTTAATATAAAGGTTGATGTTCAAAAGTATGAAAGGGGCTATTTTATATTAAGAATATAACACTTGCTTGATTTGAGGGATTTACACAAGGGAATTAGGGCAGTAAATCGAAAGTTTGGTCCATTTACTCAAGATTAAGGGCTATTACACGAGATTTTAGAGCTGTTACTCATGACTTTGCCGGATATACCATTGAGTTTGGCGTATTTACTCGTGAGTTTGGCGCAAATACTCGTGAAATTGGCGTATTTACTCGTGAAATTGGCGCAAATACTCGTGAATTTAGCGTATTTACTCGTGAATTTGGCGCATTTACTCGTGAATTTAGCGCAAATACTCGTGAGTTTGGCGCAAATACTCGTAAATGCGTAAATAATCTCGAGTTCGGTGCATGTACATAGAATGATGGTTAAACATCAGATAGGTGGTTACCTGGTTCATTATGATAGTAAAGCTGGAATATAAATCGTGATAAATTCGATTTGCAGCAATCAATAAAAATAGTTGAGGTTATGGAGGAAATATATCATGTTCATAAATTTTAAATCGATTTTTATTTTATGTCTATCATTCTTGTTTTTGGCTGCTTGCTCCACATTGACAGCCTGGTTCCCAATAAAGAAGAAATCCTGGAACGGATATTTCAGACGAACCCTGACGCAACCGTCGCAATACGGTCAGTGGAAGGCATTCATCAATTATTATATGAGCCCATTGATGCGACAAAGTTCCGCAAAGTGGTATGTGAAGAAGTAGGAAGAACCATTGCGGATTCTTTCATCATCAATTCAACCATTTATTACACATTGAAATAGTGACACCATGGAACGAGTTGCTTAGGCAATTCGTTTTTATTTAGGGAAAAAAGATATTCTTATAAACTTACTTGACATTACAAACTTATTAAAATATAATCACTTACATAAAGTAACCAAAAAAAGGAGAATTCATACATGAATAAAAATGAAGCAGGTCAAGTTTTTTTACGGGTAATCTTAGGTCTTACTTTTTTCATTCACGGCGTTTCAAAATTCCAAGGGGGCATAGGAAACACGGCGGGATTTTTTGATAGCCTTGGTATTCCTGGGTTCATGGCTTACATCGTTGCAAGTATCGAATTGATCGGAGGACTTGCGGTTATACTGGGTTTGGGAACAGGAATCGTTTCCGTGCTGTTTGCGGTCATTATGGCGGGGGCGATTTTCACGGCTAAATTACCTGCTGGTTTTCTTGGAAACGGGCAAGCGGCTGGCTACGAACTGGACTTGGCGCTACTAGCCATGTCTGTATATCTAGCGTGTGCAAACCGCACTGTTCTATCTTTGGATAACATGATTTTCAATAAAAAAGGGAAGTGACAATATGGAGAATTTTCATCAAAAACCAGTAACTTTTGTTGGAGAAGTCAGTATAAATGTTTTGGATTTGAAGAATGCCATCACTTTTTATCAAGATATCATCGGTCTTCAAGTATTGAAGAAAACAGAAAGGCAAGCTGTTTTAACGACAGACGGAAAAACCCCGTTGCTTACACTTGAGCAGCCTGCTGATGTGACTCCGAAAGAAGGGCGGACCACGGGTTTATATCACTTTGCCCTTTTGCTGCCGACCCGTGCCGCCTTATCGAATTTTTTACGACATTTACTTCAAACGAAATATCCATTTGGAGCGGCGGATCATGAAGTGAGTGAAGCGCTGTACATTACCGATCCGGACGGCAATGGCATCGAAGTATACTCTGACCGGCCATCCACTGATTGGAGATGGGCCGATGGGGAGGTTGCGATGGGCACGGATTCGTTGGATGGGAATGACCTTCTGGAAGAAAGTAATGGCGAGTGGAGTGCACTGCCTGCAGGTACATTAATGGGACATATACACCTGCATGTATCAGATTTACGTAAAACGGAGGAGTTCTACATGCAAGGTCTTGGGTTTACCGTTGTGAATAGATATGGAGGAGCGCTCTTCACTTCCACCGGGGGATATCATCACCACATCGGGTTGAACACTTGGAATGGTGTTGGCGCTCCGGCTCCCAAGGAAAATAGTGTGGGGCTAAACTGGTATACCCTCGTTTTTCCAGATGAAGAAGCGAGAAACAAAGTGATGGAACAACTCAAAGGAATCGGGGCTGCCGTCACGGAAAAAGAAGGGTTTTTCGCCGTAACGGATCCATCTGGCAATGAGATTCATTTAGTCGTCTGAATTTAAAGCAGAAAGCAAGGGTGAGGATAATGGGATTCTTAAGTAGATTATTTGGGAATAAAGAAGCAACAGCAGAGGAGAATGGAAAAATGACAAAAGTATTATTCGTTAAAGCGAACGATCGTCCTGCAGAACAGGCAATCAGCCCGAAAATGTATGACACATTCTTAGAAACATATAAAGAGACCCACCGTACAGATGAAGTGACCGAGTTGGATTTATTTAAAGAAGAACTTCCTTACTATGGGAATACTGCCATTACTGGTTTGTATAAACGTAATCAGGGTCTTGAACTGACAGCTGAAGAGGAAAAAGCGGCAAATCTGGTTGACCAATATTTAAATCAATTCCTAGCCATGGATAAAGTGGTATTCGCTTTCCCTCTATGGAACGCAACGGTTCCTGCACCGCTGATCACATACCTTTCCTATTTGGCACAAGCAGGTAAAATGTTCAATTATACGGCGGAGGGACCGGTTGGGTATGCTGGCGATAAAAAGGTCATGCTATTGAATGCCCGCGGTTCGGATTATGCATTGGAAGGAATGGCTTCTGCTGAAATGGCCGTGAATTTAGTTAAAAATATCATTAGCCTGTGGGGAATCAACAATCCGGAGGCAGTGGTCATTGAAGGACATAATCAGTATCCGGATCGGGCTCAAAAAATCATCTTGGATGGTTTGGAAAACGTTGCAAAAGCGGCTGAAACATTCTGATTGCGAAGTTTTTATAATGACATAGTTACAGGATGAACAGGCAAGAAGGCCCCCATATATCAATGGGGGCCTTTTTGGTGGTTATTTGTCCTGATACTTTTTCAAACGGTATTGAAGACTTTGGCGGCTGATATTTAGGGCTTTAGCTGCTTGAGAGATATTCATGCCATGTTCCTTTAATATCTTCTCCAAGTATTGCTTTTCAGTATTGGCGATATAATCATCAAGAGATAAGGTCGACTCCTGTAGATTTCCATTTGTTTGGACATCTTTTTTCTCAGGATGAATGTCTTCAAAATGGGTTTTCTTTCTAAATAGAGTGGGAAGGTGATTGGTGGAAATCTTTGTATCGCCTGGTTCCATTAAATTCATGGCCCCTTCGATGATATGTTCAAGTTCCCTTACGTTCCCTGGCCAGTCATAATCATAAAAAAGAGAGTAGACCTCCTCGTTGATCCCTTCAATATTCAATTCGAACAGCGCATTGAATTTCTCGATGAAGGATTGTGCCAGCAAAGGAATATCCTCTTTCCGTTCACGAAGAGGTGGGATGAATAACGATACGACGCTTAATCGATAATATAAATCCTTTCGTAAATGATCATTTGAAATGGCATCTATTGGATCTTCATTTATCGTTGCTATAACCCGTACGTCAATTTTCTTATCTTTTGTATCCCCGACACGGCGAATCGTCCTTTCTTGAAGGGCCCTTAATAATTTCGCCTGCAGATTCGGGTTTAACGAATTGATTTCATCAAGAAGAATGGTCCCGCCTTGTGCCTGTTCGAATAAACCAGGCCTTTCAATCGATCCGGTGAAGGCCCCTTTCTTCGTACCAAAAAGAATTCCTTCAATAAGACTATCTGGAAGGGCAGCACAGTTTTGGCTAATGAAAGGATGTGTCGAACGGCTGCTGCCATTATGGATGCTTTGGGCAAAGAGTTCTTTTCCGGTGCCCGTCTCCCCGACGATGAGGATGGAGGATGTCGTCCTGGTCGAACGCTTGCTTTTTTCAATGACATCCAGGAAATTCTCACTGGTTCCGATGATGCTGTCAAACGTATATTTCGTATCGCCCTTATTCAAGATATTATCTTTAATGATTCTTTCAAGATTCGTTATATCCTTTGCCACTTCAATGGCTCCGATGATATTTTGACTCTGATCCAAAATCGGAAATGTATTATTGATGGTTGTAATTTCCTGTCCGAGATTATTGAAGTAGGTCTGCTTCGAGTTTTCGGTTTTCCTTCCAGAATGAAGCGCCCGTATTAATGTGCTCTCCGTTTCCTCCTTGAATATAAAGATCTCGTGAATCTTTTTCCCTAATACCTCTTCTGAATCCATGCCTTCAATTTCAGCCATTTTTTTGTTATAAACAATGGTTCGGCCTTTTGTATCGATTATGTGTATTCCGATATCGATTACATCCACAAGCGAGTGGAGGATGGTTTGGAAACCTTCTATTTTAACGATTTGATCTAAATACATGGATGCCTCCCGTTTTTATTCATTTCCTAGAGCTATTGTAGTGGAATTATAGAAAAGGTGCAAATAAAATTTGCATAGCAATGTATTTTTGCATTGAAGTGCAAAAATATTTTGCGGAAAAAGTGAAAAAAAGCTCTTTTTTATGATTTTACACGTTGGCATGAATCTTGCATTAATAAAAAGTGTAAGATTTAAGCGAAAAAAAGGGGTTAGAGCAAAAAAAAAATGGCATGCTATGTCAGTTTTTCCCCATAAGTGCTGAATTTCATTGCATATTTCATGAAAAAACATTGTTTTTCTGAAAAGTTGGCACGGAACTTGCTTGTTTAATAAGCGAGAAGAAAAAAATATAAAACTTTAGGGAGATGAGCCATAATGGTCCAACCATATAAACACGAACCATTTACTAATTTTAAAATCGAAGAAAACAATAAAGCTTTTCAAGTGGCATTGAATGATGTAGCTAATGATTTAGGGAAGCAATATCCGCTAGTCATTAATGGTGAAAAAGTGTTTACTGATGAAGTCATTACCTCTGTAAACCCTGCAAATAAAGAAGAAGTTATTGGAACCGTATCCAAAGCAAATAAGGATCTTGCTGAGCAAGCCATGCAAGCGGCAGATAAGACTTTCCAAACTTGGAGAAAAACGAAAGCAGAAATGCGTGCAAATATATTATTCAGAGCAGCAGCCATCGTTCGGAGAAGAAAACACTACTTCTCAGCTCTATTGGTTAAAGAAGCAGGGAAGCCTTGGAATGAAGCGGATGCTGATACAGCGGAAGCGATCGACTTCATGGAATACTATGCACGTCAAATGCTGAAGCTTAAAGACGGAATGCCAGTGGAAAGCCGTCCGATTGAACACAATGCATTCAGTTATGTTCCACTTGGTGTCGGTGTCATCATCTCACCTTGGAATTTCCCATTTGCAATCATGGCAGGCATGACGACAGCGGCTCTTGTTTCAGGAAATACCGTCTTATTGAAACCGGCCAGTACAACACCGGTCATTGCAGCTAAATTCATCGAAGTGTTGGAAGAAGCGGGATTACCTGCAGGAGTTGTGAACTTCATTCCAGGAAGCGGTGCTGAAGTTGGCGATTATTTGGTAGATCATCCTCGTACACGTTTCATCAGCTTTACCGGATCTCGTGATGTCGGAGTCCGTATTTATGAGCGTGCGTCAAAAGTAAATGAAGGCCAAATTTGGTTGAAACGTGTCATCGCTGAAATGGGCGGTAAAGATACGATCGTTGTTGATAAAGAAGCTGATTTGGAATTGGCAGCACAATCCATCGTCGCTTCCGCATTCGGATTCTCCGGTCAAAAATGTTCTGCTTGTTCACGGACAGTCATAGTGGAAGATGTATATGACCAAGTATTGAATCGTGTCATTGAATTAACGAAAGAAAAAACGGTTGGGGAACCAACAGACTTAAACAACTTCATGGGTCCTGTTATCGATCAAGCCGCTTACGACAAAGTCATGAGCTACGTTGAAATCGGTAAAAAAGAAGGGAAACTTGTTGCAGGGGGAGAAGGGGACAATTCAAAAGGTTTCTTTATCCAGCCAACGATCATTGCCGATGTGGATGAGAATGCACGAGTCATGAAAGAAGAGATTTTCGGACCAGTGGTAGCGTTCTGTAAGGCAAAAGATTTCACTCATGCAATCGAGATTGCCAATAACACGGATTATGGATTAACAGGTGCTGTCATCTCGAACAATATTGAACATATCGAACAGGCACGTGAGGATTTCCACGTAGGTAACTTGTACTTCAATCGCGGCTGTACTGGTGCCATTGTCGGATACCAGCCATTTGGCGGATTCAATATGTCAGGTACAGATTCAAAAGCGGGCGGTCCTGATTATTTAGTTCTTCACCTTCAAGGAAAAACAACATCTGAAACACTATAATTTTTAGGGGGAATCAACATGACAACAGTAACGGATAAATTAATCGAGCAAACAGAACAATATGGTGCAAACAATTATAATCCACTTCCAATCGTCATTTCAAAGGCAGAAGGAGTTTGGGTGGAAGATCCTGAAGGAAACAAATATATGGATATGCTAAGTGCCTATTCAGCAGTGAACCAAGGTCACAGGCATCCGAAAATCATCGACGAATTAAAAAAACAAGCTGATCGCGTAACATTGACGTCCCGTGCATTCCATAGTGATAAATTAGGCCCATGGTATGAAATGGTTTCACGCATTACGCAAAAAGACATGGCGCTGCCTATGAATACAGGTGCTGAAGCCGTTGAAACAGCAATCAAGGCTGTTAGACGCTGGGGTTATGATGTTAAAGGAATCGCAGAAAACCAAGCTGAAATCATTGCTTGTATCGGGAATTTCCATGGCCGTACAATGGCAGCCGTGTCCTTGTCGTCCGATGAAGAGTACAGAAGAGGCTTTGGACCGATGTTACCAGGGATCAAGCTTATCCCTTATGGCGATCTTGATGCATTGAAAGAAGCGATTACACCGCAAACGGCTGGATTTTTAATCGAACCGATTCAAGGTGAAGCGGGAATCATCATTCCGCCTCAAGGATTCCTAAAAGAAGCTTACGAATTATGTAAAGAAAATAATGTCCTATTCGTTTCTGATGAAATTCAGTCAGGACTTGGACGTTCAGGAAAAATGTTCGCCTCTGACTGGGATGGAGTAGTTCCGGATATGTACATTTTAGGCAAGGCGCTAGGCGGCGGGGTTTTCCCGATCTCTTGCGTAGCTGCAAACCGCGAAATCCTTGGCGTATTCAATCCTGGTTCCCATGGCTCTACATTCGGCGGTAATCCATTGGCATGTGCGGTTTCCATTGCTTCTTTGGAAGTCCTTGAAGATGAGAAGCTTGCGGAACGTTCATTGGAGCTTGGACAATATTTCATGGATAGTTTAAAAGAAATCAAGAATCCAATGATTAAAGAGATCCGTGGTAGAGGCTTATTCATCGGGGTTGAATTGACAGAAGCTGCAAGACCTTATTGTGAGCAGCTTAAAGAAGAAAAACTGCTATGTAAAGAAACACATGATACAGTCATCCGTTTTGCTCCGCCATTAGTGATTACAAAAGAAGATTTGGATTGGGCGATCGAACGCATTAAAAGAGTTTTATCCTAATTTCCCTATGAGGTGAATTCCATTGAGTACAACGATCAAAGAAGAAAAAGAAACTGCCAGCTTGCTTGAATCAACACAGGTCGTAATCAAGGAGGCGCTGGAAAAGCTTGGCTATTCTGATGAAGTGTTCGAGCTTTTGAAGGAACCTCTTCGTATGCTGACCGTCCGGATTCCGATTAAGATGGATGACAATACGACGAAGATATTCACTGGGTATCGTGCCCAGCACAACGATGCTGTTGGTCCGACAAAAGGTGGAATCCGTTTTCATCCCGAAGTCGATGAGGAAGAAGTCAAAGCACTTTCAATGTGGATGAGTTTAAAATGCGGAATTGTGAATCTGCCATATGGCGGAGGAAAAGGCGGCATCATCTGTGATCCGCGCCAAATGTCCATTGGTGAATTGGAAAGACTTAGCCGTGGGTATGTTCGGGCGATCAGCCAAATAGTTGGGCCGACTAAAGATATTCCGGCCCCGGATGTTTATACGAATTCACAAATCATGGCATGGATGATGGATGAATACAGTAGAATAAGAGAACACGATTCTCCTGGTTTCATTACAGGTAAGCCACTGGTTCTGGGCGGTTCACACGGTAGGGAAAAGGCGACTGCACAAGGAGTCACCATCTGCATTGAGGAAGCGGCAAAGCGTAAGGGTATAGAATTGAAAGGTGCACGCATCATCGTCCAAGGGTTTGGGAATGCAGGAAGCTTTTTAGCCAAATTCATGCACGATGCAGGTGCGAAAGTGATTGGGATTTCGGACGCATATGGTGCCATTTATGACCAGGATGGTCTGGATATCGATTACTTACTTGATAAAAGGGATAGCTTTGGAACGGTAACGACACTATTCGATAATAAAATCACCAATCAAGAGCTTCTGGAACAAGATTGTGATATTTTAGTGCCTGCTGCCATTTCCAATCAAATCACCAAAGAAAATGCACATCTTATCAAGGCCCAAATTGTCGTGGAGGCAGCGAATGGACCTACCACTTTAGAGGCAACCAAGATCTTGACGGAACGCAATGTGCTTCTCGTACCCGATGTATTGGCAAGTTCAGGCGGTGTAACTGTTTCTTACTTTGAATGGGTTCAAAATAATCAAGGTTATTATTGGGAAGATGAAGAGGTCCAAACCAAATTAAAAGCGTTATTGGTCAACTCATTTAATCAAGTATATGAAATGTCCGAGACTAGAAAAGTGAATATGAGGCTGGCTGCATATATGGTGGGTGTCAGAAAAATGGCAGAAGCCTCGATATTCCGTGGCTGGGTTTAAGCTTTAGTCTAATAATGGAGAGTGGAGGAGTGATTCCGTGTTAAAACCGATTCATACCATCGAGTGTGCTCAGGATGGTACCATCGAACAAGTTTACGTTCAAAAGAATTCCTATGTTTATGAATGGGAGAGGCTCTTTTTAGTGAAAACGAAAGATGGGAAATTGATGGATGTTTCAATTGGTGCAAGTGGTCATATTACTGAAATTAATGTCTCGGCAGGGGATCCTATAAATAGAAAGCTTCCTTTAGCTTTGCTCCAAGACGATTTTGTTATAACAGGCTCTGATTGATTATAGGAAAGAGGGTGTTCCAAGGCGGAAGCGATTTCTGCTTTGGGATACTCTTTTTTTGTTGTGATCAAATAAATGGTGATGACAAAGCCAGGAAGGAAAAAAGAACTGTATAAAGAAAAAACTTTTAACCAAGATAAATAAAAGCGCCTTCGCTGACCATACACCTTAACATGGTATGGTTTCGCGAAAGTATTTTTCATTTGGAAGGGCATATTGCCATATTCCCTTTCATAAACTGTTATACAAACAAGCCAAGTACCATTTAATGGCCCTAAGGGGAGGTGATCATGGTTGCTCGAAACCGGTTAAGCCGTTTTTCTTTATCCGTGAGTGCTTTCTAGGAATTTAAGCCCATAGCTAGGAATATTATGTTAAAATACAAAGTGAGATTTAGACATCAATTAAATAGTGGTTTTTCTGAATTCATTGATATTTACAATGAAATGGTGAATGTTCAGAATTCTGCCGTTTAAAAAAGGGGAGTTAATCAGAGTATGAGAATCACAGAATTAAAAAGGAAAGCCCTTCATTCGTTGGGAGGTAAATGGGGAGTAGCAGTTTCGCTTATGTTGCTCTTGTTCTTGATCAATTTCATTTTACCTTTAATTGTCGATGTGATCGGAAGCGGTGGGTTTTCACAATGGTTCATGCAGGAAGAAACGACGTTATGGTCTGATATCTTCAGCATGGTCTTTTCCATTGCCTTAATCCCGCTAACCATTTCAGTCACTTGGTTCTACCTGAATTTGGTTAGGGAAGGAAACCCTGATATTCCAGAAGTATTCGCTATCTATAAAGATGGAAAAACTTCTTTCAAGCTTATTGGGGCATCCATCTTACAAGGTATTTTCATTTTTTTATGGTCATTATTATTAATCATTCCCGGTATCATCAAAAGCTTCGCCTATTCGCAGGTGTTTTTCTTATTAAAGGATCATCCAGAATACACCGTGCTTGAAGCCATTACAGAAAGCAGAAAAAGAATGAAAGGCTTGAAATGGAAGTATTTCCTTATGCACCTAAGCTTCATTGGTTGGGGCATCCTTTGCATGTTCACTATAGGAATTGGCTTACTATGGTTGATTCCTTATGCAGGAACAACAATGGCTGCATTTTATAATGAATTGATTGTGCCTCAAGATGACGAACAACAAATAGAGGTTTGAAAAATCAACCGATAGCAAATGGCTATCGGTTTTTTTATTCTCGATTCTCCTTAAAAAGGTTAAACTGTTAATTTTACCTGGTGTATAATAGAATACTGAGAATGCCATTTTAGGGGGATTACATAGTGAGTAGTTTTAATATTGCTGATCTGATATACCAATTGTTTTGCCTTGTATTTCTAATCCTGATCATAGTTGGCGCCGTATCCCTTTTCCGTTCCATCAAGCACCGTAAAACCAGGCTGGATATCATGGAAAAGAAAATGGATGATTTACATGAACTGATTAAAAGAGGCAAAAATTGATGGCTGCATCATACAGCCGTTCCAACTGCAGGCAAGCTCGATGAAAATCGAGTTTGCCTGCAGTTTTTTTCTTTTTAAAAAATTCCAGTTGATTTCAGAAATTCGCTCCTTTTCCGCAAGCGCCTCCGGGGTCTCGGCTAGCAGTTTCGGCAGGAGTGTCGCAAATTTCTTCAACCTAGTAATGGTTTCATCCATATAAATGCGGGGAAAGTGTGTCAAAGGGAGACCCCAACAGGCGCAAAGACCGCCCGCTGAAAGCGGGTGCCCTGCATTCCAATCAACGTTCAGAATTTACGAACTCGGCAATGATAAAAATAATCTATACTGAAATAACTTAGTCAAAAGCACTTTCTCCGAATTTGAAAAAGAGGATTGGATTATAAGTATCAATTAAGAGACATAAAAAAATAGAAAAAGAAAGGGAATTGTCAAAATAAGCAGTTTTACATAGGGGTGTTGGGATTGTGGGGCAAATTTCATGTGAGGGTGCTGGTATGGAAGATGCATGGTCTGTTGCGGTGTTTTACCCTATAATGGAATAGATTCATGTTTAAGGTAAATGGTAAAAAGTCAATCAGGAATGCTCGACCCTATAACAAATCGACTGAGACTTAAGAATACTGAACATTCGAACCTTTTGTTATGTATCTTTGAGAAGTGGGAGGAGTCGGTATCATGAAAGAAGTTATTGCAATAAAAGAATTTACTAGGTTTAAAACACGTGCGGAGGAATTTAGTCCGTACGCTTGGTGTAAACGGATGTTAGAAAATGACCCCGTGAGTTATCACGAAGGAACGGCTACGTGGAACGTTTTTAAATATGAAGATGTTAAGCGTGTTCTCAGTGATTATAAACATTTTTCGAGTGTTCGGAAACGGACTACCATATCGGTTGGAACGGATAGTGATGAAGGCTCAATCCCTGAAAAGATCAAAATAACTGAAAGTGATCCACCTGTGCATAGAAAACGACGTTCACTGTTGGCCGCAGCATTCACACCTAGAAGTCTTCAAAACTGGGAACCTCGCATTCAGGAAATTGCGGATGAATTGATCGGACAAATGGAAGGGGAAACGGAAATCGATATAGTACAATCATTGGCGAGCCCGCTTCCGACCATTGTGATGTCAGATTTAATGGGTGTTCCCTCAAAAGATCGTTTACTGTTCAAGAAATGGGTGGATATCTTATTCCTTCCTTTTGATAAAGAAAAACAAGAAGAAGTAAATGAATTGAAGCAAGTGGCAGCAAAAGAATACTATCAGTATTTATATCCGATTGTTGTGCAAAAACGATTAAACCCGGCAGATGATATCATCTCAGATCTCTTGAAGGCGGAAGTGGATGGGGAAATGTTTACGGATGATGAGGTTGTCCGCATGACCATGCTGATTTTAGGAGCAGGGGTCGAGACAACAAGTCATTTACTGGCCAATACCTTCTATTCCCTGCTATATGATGACGTTGAAGTTTATCGGGAATTACATGAAAACCTGGATTTGGTTCCGCAGGCGGTCGAAGAAATGCTCCGTTTTCGATTCCATCTTATTAAATTAGATCGCACCGTACAGGAAGATAACGATCTATTGGGAGTGGAATTGAAAAAAGGGGAAAACGTGGTTGTTTGGATGAGTGCAGCTAATTTGGACGAAGAGATGTTTGAAGACGCATTCACCCTAAATATCCACCGCCCTAATAATAAGAAACATCTAACATTCGGAAATGGTCCTCATTTCTGCCTGGGAGCTCCGCTAGCGAGGCTGGAAGCAAAGATTGCGCTTACTACCTTCCTGAAGAAATTCAAGCATATTGAAGCAGTGCCATCGTTCCAGTTAGAAGAGAATCTTACCGATTCAGCCACCGGGCAAACTTTGACATCACTGCCGCTTAAGGCACGCCGTACTTAAAAAACGAAAAACCTTGTGCACTAACCTGCATAAGGTTTTTTTCGTTTTAGCAGGACCGCATGGCATAAATGGTGAATGGATTTCTTTGATAAATGACTTAAAAAAAGCCTTCAATTTAAGGTGTGTAATAGTCCTAGTTTGTCTAGCGGGTATATACTTCATTGTCCCTGATTATCGATTGCTATTTTCGTATTAATGGTTCTATTTGGAGTATACCAGTTAGTTATCGGGGCTAGTCTAAAGGCTGTAACTACCTAGACTCAAAACCTTGGAGATTTAGCAGTTTTATTTACTTCTGGACCTTTGGAGCACCAATATCATAGTAATAACAACAAAATAACTGCTGTGATCAAAAATAAAGACTGAGTAGATTTATGATTCGGGTTGAAGTATATTAAGCACTCATTGTGATGCATACAATGGCTATCAACACTAACAGCAACTTGAAGACTTTCACTTTTAACTCACCATTTTCATAATTTATTGTGGTTCCCAAGATAGGATAATCTTGCCTGTGCTTTTTCGATCCATTCTTTTGATGGTTCAACACCAATCACCTTGCGCCTTTATTATATAAAGGCCTGCCCAGAACCCCAGATCCAAAACCTAGGTCTGCCCCTGAACCTCAGCAGAGTTCATTCCCCTCATTTTTAAACTTTCCATCAATTCATCCGCTAAATCATTTCTCCATTCATGCTTCTTTTTTCATTTGGTTTGAGAATGAAAATACATAATATGTATATTTTGATTATACTATAATCGATAATTAGGATAACGTGATTTGTAAACAAACTGGTAAGCGAGACCCTGGATGAAAAGAAACGAAACCGAAGATGTAACGATACATGTAAATGTATGAATCTAAAGTAACCTGAAGTTGAGGTGATAATGATGAATAGGGTAGTATGAAAAAGTAGATGGATTTGTGCTCCGGCATGTCCTCTTGGAGAGGTTTGCGGGCGATGAAGCCTTTACATTCTGCCTGTAATGAAGAAGGTTAGGATAAAATAGATATTCCATTTGAAACGGTTTCAAAAGTGAAAGGATGTTATTATGAAATTAAAGCAACAATTAACCATTGCCTTTATAGTAAGTGTAATTTCTTTAATAGGGTTCAGTTTCATTGCATTTACCATACGTGCAAATGAATACCTGAAATTTGATGAAGACGTGATTTCCTTAGTACAGGGATTGGAATCGCCCTTACTAACGAGCATCATGAAGTTCTTTACTTACATAGGTTCAACCAGTGCCTTGATCATCCTTTCTTTGTTCATATTGTTTTTCTTATATAAGGTTTTAAAGCATCGCTTGGAACTAATTTTATTCAGTGCTGTCATAATTGGTTCACCTCTTCTCAATTTGATGGTTAAGCTTTTCTTTCAACGCGCCCGGCCCGATTTACATCGACTCATCGATATAGGAGGGTACAGTTTCCCTAGTGGACATGCCATGAATGCATTCTCTTTATACAGTATTCTCACATTCCTGCTATGGCGTCATATTACCGCTAAGTGGGCAAGGGTTCTATTGATTCTGTTCAGCATGGCGATGATCCTCTCAATAGGTATAAGCCGAATATACTTGGGAGTCCATTATCCTAGTGATATCATTGCTGGATATTTGGCGGGTGGTTTTTGGATTGCGAGTTCCATTTGGTTTTTCCAAAGGTATCAAGACCGACGGAAGAACAAAGAAATAACGGGACAAGATTAGCAGCCGGAGGGAACAGTGTCAGCTGTTGACTCAAAACAGTTAGGAGCGATTAAATGGAAAACTGGATTACGGATTTCATGAATGATTTTGGGTATATAGGAATCTTTCTATTAATAGCATTGGAAAATATTTTCCCGCCGATCCCGTCAGAGGTCATTCTGACTTTTGGCGGTTTCATGACGACGACGGCGAATATGACAATTATCGGTGTCGTGATCGCATCGACACTAGGGTCAGTGGCAGGAGCGGTCGTCCTTTATGGGATCGGTTTACTTCTTGATGTGAAAATAATTGAAAAGTTCGTGGATAGATGGGGGCATATTTTTCGGTTAACGGTATCGGACGTCCATAAGGCGAATTCATGGTTTGATAAGTACGGGGCCTGGACCGTGTTTTTCTGTAGACTCGTTCCGCTGATCAGAAGCTTGATCTCGATTCCTGCAGGCATGTCCCATATGAGCTTTTGGCTCTTTCTGCTATACACTACATCCGGTACGTTAATTTGGAACGTCATCTTGGTGAATATCGGGGCGGCCGTTGGATCTTCGTGGGAAGATATTGTAGGGTATATGGACATTTATTCAAGCATCGTTTATGCAATATTGGCCTTGCTATTGATTCTTTTCGTTGTTTTGATTTTTAGAAGGAATAAAGGCAAAGGGAAATAATCTTAAGTGTAG
The DNA here is from genome assembly GCF_050274955.1 of Peribacillus sp. NPDC006672. Lineage (NCBI taxonomy): Bacteria > Bacillati > Bacillota > Bacilli > Caryophanales > Bacillaceae > Peribacillus > Peribacillus sp. NPDC006672. The sequence continues at coordinate 14,878 of NZ_JBNNOR010000022.1, read as the reverse complement.
TTGATTGGGCCAAACGAAAACGGCGCTTTCATTACATAACTGAATATAACCGCCAAAGGCTGTCATTGCGACAGCCTTTTTCATGTGTGAGGAAGAAGGTGGAACTCAGAATAAAGGGAATGTGCTTTGGACAAAATGAGTGAAACGAAAAAGGAATGAGGTTCGGTGCTATGGCTTCTTTTTTCAAACAAAAAAGACAAATGAAGCAACATGAAAAGAAAAAGGAAGATGAAGGTCAATCTAAAAGTAAAACACCTGATTATATTGAAAGTTCCATTTCGGCCAATCTGGAAATCGTGAAGAATAAGACGGGAAACAGTCCGGACATTATTATCCGAACGTTGAAAATAGGTCAAAATCCGGAGATAAAAACGACTATTTTGTATGTGCAGGGTCTGATTGATAATCCAAGCGTTACGGACTTTTTAATTGAATCTATCATGAAAAACCCTCATCTATCAGAAAAAATACTTCCACAAGAAGCATTGGATGTAATCTCTGAAGACGTGATTTCCCTCGGTGGTGTAGAAACCGTAAAGGAATGGGAAAAATTATTTTTGTCATTATTATCAGGGGATAGCATCATTTTTGTTGATGGTATAAACATAGCTTTGGTTGCCAGTACAAAAGGGGGAGAACGGCGCTCGATTCAGGAACCAAGCACGCATTTGACTGTCAGGGGATCAAGAGAAGGGTTCACGGAATCGAATGGAACGAACATCGCCATGTTACGCCGCATCATCAATACCCCAGATTTATGGATAGAGTCGATGAAAATAGGCACGGTGACAAAAACGGATGTTTCCATCATGTATATAAATGGGATTGCCAAGGAAGGGATCGTCGAAGAGGTCAAGAAGCGCTTAAACCGAATTAACATCGATAGCATTCTTGAATCAGGATATATTGAGCAATTGATAGAAGACCAGGTCATGACGCCATTCCCAACCCTTAATCATACAGAACGGCCGGATATGGTCGCAGGGAACCTACTGGAAGGAAGAGTGGCTATATTCGTTAATGGAACGCCTTTTGTCTTGGTGGCACCGGCCTTATTCGTCCAGTTTTTCCAATCTGTCGAAGATTACTATAATCGCTTCGATATTGCTTCAGCCACACGCTTTTTACGGATCATCGTTTTTATAATCTCTATAGTCGGGCCTGCTGTCTATGTTGCAGCCACGACTTTTCATCAGGAAATGATCCCAACGAAGTTGCTGATCATCGTTGCGGCCCAAAGGGAAACGGTTCCTTTGCCGGCCGTCATTGAAGCGCTTCTCATGGAAATGACCTTTGAAATATTAAGGGAAGCAAGCCTTCGGATGCCAAAGGCTGTCGGTTCGACCATGTCCATTGTAGGGGCATTGGTGATTGGGCAGGCGGCAGTCCAGGCTGGCATCGTATCGCCGGCAATGGTCATTATCGTTTCGATCACGGCGATTGCCAGTTTTGCTACCCCATCTTATGCAATAGCCATTTCCGCCCGTATAGTGCGTTTTGGATTTATTATTTGTGCCGGTGTTTTAGGTTTTTATGGCATGATTTTAGCCTTTATCGTCCTTATTGTCCATTTATGCAGCCTTCGTTCACTTGGAGTTCCTTATATGACACCGCTGGCCCCTCTGAATCCGGAAGGGTTAGGCGACACATTTTTCAGAAGACCGATGTGGGCGTTTAAAGAGAGGCCCAAATTAGTAACCAACCAAAATAATCTGATAAGGGAAGGCGATAATCAAAGACCTCTGCCTCCTGAATCGCGTGGAATGAAAACTTCTGACCAGAAAAAAGGTGAAGGCAATGAATCGTAAACGATTAGTCCTGCTCTTGATGTTGATCGGCACTACATTCACCTCCGGCTGTTGGGATAAAAAAGAGTTAAACGAAATGGCCATCGTTTCGGCAGTGGGAGTCGATAAAAATAAAGAAGGAAAATTAGTGGCAACGTTTCAAATCATTAATCCAAGCAATGTTGCGGGAGCTCTTCAAGGGGGCGGCGGGACAAATCCACCCATCTCCATTTATAGGGCCAGCGGAGATAATATATTGGAAATGGATATTGTTGCTTCAACCAAAATTTCAAGGGATATGTATTTTGCCCATGCAAACCTGATTGTCATAAGTGAGGAAATAGCAAAAGAAGAGGGCATCAACGCGGTTTTTGATGCCTTTGAACGTTCCCCGGAATTTAGGGCGACTACGAGGATCGTGATTGCTCGTGGTGTAAAAGCAAGGGATATAGTCGAAACGCTGACGGCAATCGATAAAGTAACAGCTGAAAAAATCATCAAGACAATTGAATCTACGGAAAAACAGCAGGGCGGAAGTGTCAATATCAATCTTCAAGAAGTGATCAAGAATCTTGTAAGTACCGGAAAAGAACCGATAATAAGTGGTTTTACCGTGAACGGTCAGAAAGGGAAAGAGGACAAAATGGAGAATACCCAGTCTTCGGATATTAAGGCAAACCCAAAAGCAGCTGGTATAGGTGTTTTTAAAGATGGAAAATTGGTTGACTGGCTGGATGGTGACATGGCAAAAGGCTCAATGTGGGTAATGGATAGGATTGAACATACAAACCTGAACATTGATTGGAAGGGCAAAAAAGACGCAATAACCTATCAAGTGATTCGCCAAAAAACCAATGTTTCGATAAAAATGGAAAATGGTAAACCAAAGGTCTTTATAAAAGTCCGTGCAGAAGGAGATATTCGCGAAGCGAATGTTCCTGTGAACCTTGGCAATCCGCACGTTCTGATAGACATTGAAAAGAAATTGGCAAAAGATTTAAAAAAGGAGACGGAAGGTGCAATCGTTCGTGCCCAAAAAAATAAATCCGATATTTTTGGATTTGGTGAAATCATGCATGAATCCCATCCAAAAGTATGGAAGAAGTTAGAAAAGGATTGGGACGATGTTACTTTTCCTAAGCTGGAGGCACAGGTGCAGGTAGAGACTTTCATTCGCCGTACAGGATTACGTAATAAGCCGTATCTTTCAAATATTAAAAAGGGTGATCAATAATGGGAAGGAAGTGGCATCCTCATGGAAAAGGCAAAAATTAGCGGCTATCAGCTGTTCGTCCTTATTTTCCTGTTTGAAATGGGCAGTGCTCTATTGGTTCCTCTTGCAGGAGATGCTAAACAGGGTGCTTGGCTAGTCATTCTTATTGCGATGATAGGCGGTTTTTTATTATTTTTCGTTTATTATGGCCTTTTTCAATACTACCCTGATCAGCTGTTAACTGATTTTGTAAGAAATATATTGGGGAACTTCTTAGGAAGGATAGTAGCCTTTTTATACATTCTTTATTTCGTTTATCTCGCTGCAAGGGTGTTGAGGGATTTCGGGGAGACACTGCTTACTTTTGCCTATCCTCACGTTCCATTATTTTTTGCTAATGCAACATTCATTTTGGTAGCGGTATTTACGGTTCGTAAAGGGATAGAGGTAATTGCAAGGACGGGTGAAATATTTTTTGTCTTGGAGAATTTACTTTTCCTGACATTCGTTTTTCTGATAGTCGTTTCAGGCATGATCCATTTAAACAACTTAAAGCCCGTTTTCGAAATCAGTGGGGCGGAGATGATGAAAATGGCCTTTACTGAAACCATATACTTTCCATTTGGCGAAATCATTGTCTTTTTTATGATTTTTCCTTATTTAAACGAACCTCAGCGACTGAAAAAAATTGGGATAGGGGGTTTGGTTACAGGCGGTATTTTTCTCGCGTTTACAATGGCTATGAACGTAGCGGTACTTGGAGTGGATCTTACAACTCGTTCGCAATATCCTCTGCTTACACTCATTCAGTCCATTGAGATCGCTGGCTTTCTCGAACGCCTCGATGTTTATTTTTTATTGAAGCTGATGATTGGCGGGTTCATCAAGGTAAGTATATTTACCTATGCAGCGATAACGGGTACGGCGAATGTTTTCAATGTTAAACAGCCCTCCAGACTTGCTTATCCGATCGGCTTTGTCATTTTACTGATTTCCATTATAATGGCAAGCAACTATTCGGAACATATCCAAGAAGGATTAGACGCCGTTCCGATATATATCCACCTCCCATTTCAAGTGATCATCCCAATGCTTCTCTTGATAATTGCCTTTTTTAAGAATCGAAAAAGAAGCAAGGCCAGCACCAAAATAAGTTCCTAAAAGGGGAATAGATGAAAAATGAAAATCTTCGGTATTACGGTTTTGATGCTGATTCCATTAGTGGCCTTTTCTTTAGGTATGGATATTCTTTTAGGATATGATTTGGATAATTCAATTAAGCATGCCTTGAACCCTTTTTTGGTGAAAGACCCGGCTGAACTAATCCTATTTCTTGTTCTTCTTGTGTCCTTATTGTTCAGCTTCATTTATCGAAAAAAAAAGAAAGGCAATAAAGTCAAAGGGCAACAATAAAGTTGCAATTCCCGTTGCTGAAGTAAAGATGAACTCCACTTTTCAAATCTTGATTTGAATGAGGGAGTTTGTCTTTTTGCTTTTTTGCAACCTCGTATACCCATTTCATAGTATGATGATTAAATGAGCTTTATTTTTCAGCGGAATGTAAAATCAATTAACAAAAAAACCTCAGGAGGGAGGACGGCAATTTGGATATCAAATTAAATCAAAAAATCATAAAAGACATGTGCGGGGCCGTCTCCTTCAAAAGAGGGGAAGCTTTTCATCGTGCCAATAAAGTGACATTTGAAAGTTACCGTCCTGATGGTTGTGAAGCAACGGTTAAAGGAATGGAAGATTTCCATGTCTCGATTGAAGTGGATTCTGTCGGTGGTTTTCAGACTAAATGCAGTTGTCCATCGTTAGCTTCCTACCAAAGGGATTGTCAGCATATTGCAGCTGTTCTGCTGGCGGTTTGCGATCACCAGCGAGATGGAACGATCCCTGATGGCCTAAATGTATCTCGTTCTGATATTTCAGCCAATAAGAAGTTGTCTGAGGGCTTGCTGACCCTATTCAATAATCAGCCTGTACGCAAAAGCGGTCATCAGCTTCACTTTGAAAACAGGCAATTGCTTGATGCAGAGTTTACGTGTAAACCTGTAAGGATAGTTACTGGACAATATATGTTAGGAATGGAAATGAAAATCGGTTCTTTCAATTTGTTGAATGTCCGGGATTTCCTGAAACGGGTAAAAGAAGGAAAAACTGCCCAATTGACCCTTTCTTTTAAATATGACCCGGAACTGCATTGTTTTCATAAGGAAACGGATTCAGTGCTTCAGGAGCTTATTACGGTGATATCGGATGAAAAGGTTTATGTTGATGCCCTTACGGACAAATTTGAATATACAATGGACGATCACTTATTACTTCTGCCTCCATCTTCCTTTCAAAGGCTTGTCCCCATCCTTGGCAGGGCGCCATTGGTGAAGCTTGCATATGGAGGCCATACATTTGATGGTCTTCGTTTATCCGGCGAACCGCTTCCTTTACAGTTTGATTTTACCCAAAGCGAGGGCAAAGATTATCAACTGAATATTAAAGGTTTGAATGAGATGATCGTGATGAATGCATACAAAACGGTTCTATTTGAAGGGAATTTGGTTCAGCTCGAAAAAGAAGATTGCCAACGCCTTTCAGAATTGAAGCAAATGCTCGAGGATTCTGGAATGAATCGAATTCCAATCCATCATGACCAACTGGAATTATTTCTGGACAAAGTGGTACCAGGTTTGAAAAGACTTGGTGAAGTCCATATAGCAAGGTCCATCACCGAACTGTTTTTGAAGACACCACTGGTTGCTAAGCTATACTTGGATCGAGTGAAAAACAGGCTGCTTGCGGGGCTTGAATTCCACTATGAAAATATCGTAATCAACCCATTGGAAAAACAGGAATCCAAGGCAGTCGCCATGCTTATAAGGGATGTGGATAAGGAGGCGGAGATACTAAAGCTTATGGAGGAAAGCCTGTTTGCCGAGACTGACGGAGGCTATTTCTTACATAATGAAGAGTTGGAGTATGAGTTTTTATACCACATCGTTCCAAAACTTCAAAAGCTGGTACAAATCTATGCCACGACAGCTGTAAGAAACCGGATTTCCCGTGGGAATGCTGCACCCCGCATTAGGGTGAAAATCAAAAAAGAACGGACCGATTGGCTGGAATTCAAATTTGAAATGGATGCGATCCCCGATAAACAAATACGTGAGGTCTTAGCAGCGCTTGAAGAGAAAAGGAAGTACTATCGTTTAAGAAATGGATCGCTGCTTTCCCTTGAAACAAGGGAGTTCGAGGAAATCAATCGGTTTCTGAATGCACTTCCCGTACAGAATGAAGACCTGGAAAACAGTCTGAATATGCCAATCGTAAAAGGGCTGCAGCTCCTTGATTCCGTTAATGACAGCAAGACATTCACAATGGAGGAATCATTCCGTCAATTTTTGGATAACATCAGGAACCCGAGTGCCTTGGAGTTCGTGGTGCCAATTAGTCTAGGACCGATCTTGCGCGATTATCAAAAAAACGGCTACAAATGGATGAAAATACTTGCCCAATACGGATTTGGCGGGATTCTGGCTGATGATATGGGACTGGGAAAAACACTGCAAAGCATCACGTTCATTTTATCGGAGCTGCCTGACATCCGTAAGAAAAGGGTCCCTGCGCTTATTGTCTGCCCTTCATCATTAACCTACAATTGGCTGAGCGAATTCACTAAATTCGCCCCTGAAATACAAGCCGTCGTCGTGGATGGCCACAAAAAGGAAAGGTCGAAGCTGTTAAAGGAATTAATGGACGTGGATGTAGTGATCACCTCTTATCCATTGCTCCGGAAGGACATCACGTGGTTTGAAAAAGAGGACTTCCATACGGTGTTTTTCGATGAGGCACAGGCCTTTAAGAACCCAGGGACACAAACGGCACGAGCAGCAAAGAAAATAAAAGCGGCACATCGCTTCGCGTTAACTGGTACACCTATCGAGAATTCACTAGAAGAACTTTGGTCCCTTTTCCACGTAGTATTCCCTGAACTATTCATGGGGTTAAAGGAGTATAGTAACCTCTCAAGGAAGAAGATTTCCCGGAGGATCCGGCCATTTTTGCTGCGGAGAATGAAAGAGGATGTGCTTGAGGAACTCCCGGAAAAAGTCGAGTCGCTGGAATCGATGGAAATGCTTCCAGATCAGAAGAAACTGTACGCTGCCTATCTGGCGAAGCTGAGGCATGATACATTGAAACACCTGGACAAGGATACCCTCCGGAAAAATCGGATTAGGATTCTTGCTGGCTTGACCCGGCTCCGGCAGATTTGCTGTCATCCCGCCTTGTTTGTGGACGGTTATAAGGGCAGTTCGGCAAAATATGAGCAACTGATGCAAATTGTTGAGGAATCGAAGCTTTCTGGAAGACGAGTACTGATTTTCTCGCAATTTACAAAAATGCTTCAAATCATCGGCAGGGATTTGGCTATTAAAGGACAGGCCTTTTTCTACTTGGATGGACAAACTCCATCAAAGGAACGTGTGGAAATCTGCAATCGGTTTAATGCAGGAGAACGGGATGTATTCCTCATTTCATTGAAAGCGGGCGGTACGGGTCTCAATCTGACGGGTGCCGATACAGTTATTCTATATGACCTTTGGTGGAATCCAGCAGTGGAAGAACAAGCCGCGGACCGTGCCCATCGAATGGGGCAGAAGAATGTGGTCCAGGTCATCAAACTTGTTGCCCGTGGCACAATTGAAGAAAAAATGAATGAACTGCAAGAGAAAAAGAGACACCTTATTGAAGAAATCATCGACCCTGGGGAAAAATCATCATCTGCACTTACAGAAGAGGATATTAGGGAAATCCTGATGATATAAGAGAGGAAAAAACGTAATATTATCAGTGCCGTTATCCTAAAGCTATAAAAGAAGATGGGATAGCATCTCGTCAGCCCAAGAAGGCCGCCCTCTAATTGGCGGCCTTTAATATTGGAGGGGACCATGGATATCCGGGATATGGGCCAGCCATACCAATCACTAAATCGATTTCTTCATGCCGCACTCTCTGCACTTACGAATATATACATAATTCTTGACCGAACTCTCGAACTGGGCCTTCCCGCAATTGTCACACCGTCCACTAACAATGTCAGGATGGTCATTGTAATCATAAATGATTGTAGTGTCATATTCCTTTTTTTCTTCTGGGATTTCTTCGGACAAAGTAAAATCACCTTCACTAAATTATTTAACTCATGTATCATACCAAAAATTCAATGGAGCATGTAGGTGGTTTGAAATAAAATGAGGATTTTTAGGAAGCATGTATTTTTCCTATGAAACATGTTTTAATCCGACCGAAAAAAATTGAAACCCTTGAAAATCGAGGAAGAAAGGATACGGGCTGGATTGCTGGGTAGCAAATTATAAATCATGTTTAAAGTTATGGAGCATTTCTTTGTAAGTGAGGAATGCTTTTTTTGTTTTTTTAAAATGTAAAGGATATTTCTTTAACAACAATAATATAATAAAAAACAACAATGTTTTATTGTAATACGATAAATGTTGTGTTAAATTCAATTTGACATAAATTAAATGAGGTGCTTTTTATGAAACAAGTGTCAACGATCTTTTTAAAGATAGCTGTTATTCTTATTGGAATGCCGATTCTTGCTTTGTGCATCTTTTTGGTGCCTAAGATAGCGAAGTTTGCAGCAGAATTGTATCCAGATATGGCTTATTTGAAATATCTCGTTTTAATCGATTTGTATGCATCGGCGATACCATTTTACTTTGCTCTATATCAAGCTTTTAAACTTTTAAGCTACATTGACAAGAACAAAGCTTTCTCGGAATTATCTGTAAGAGCTCTAAAGAAAATAAAGAACTGTGCCATCACAATCAGTGGCTTGTATGTAGTAGGCATGCCGCTCTTTTATCTGATGGCGGAGATGGACGATGCCCCAGGTATCATATTAATCGGATTGGTCGTCATTTTTGCTTCAATGGTGATTGCAGTCTTTGCTGCTGTTCTTCAAAAGCTTTTACAAGAAGCCATCGATATAAAATCAGAAAATGACTTAATAGTCTGAGGTGAATAACATGGCAATTATAATCAATATTGATGTGATGCTGGCTAAAAGGAAAATGAGTGTTACAGAGCTTTCTGAGAGGGTTGGAATAACAATGGCTAACCTTTCCATATTGAAAAACGGCAAGGCAAAAGCGATTCGATTATCAACTTTAGAAGCGATTTGTAAGGCTTTAGATTGTCAACCTGGAGACATTTTAGAATACCGAAACGATGAAAACACCGAAGATTAATAGTTGAAGGGAAAAGAAAGATTTCATAAAAGGGGAGTTACTCATGAATTTAACCATTCGAAAGTGGAGGTACATATCATGCGAGCACTAAAACAACTCGTTCGGTTTGGTTGGGAGCAGGCCCTATCATGTTTGTTTCCTGTCGTTATTTTTGCCTCTTTGGCTTTTACAAAATTCATTCCGCTCCCCTTCATGCCACGGTATGACTGGCTGCTCATCATTTGTCTTCTGATGCAATGGTGGATGGTGCGTTCCGGGCTTGAAACAAGGGATGAGCTAAAGGTTATCACATTATTTCACCTTATTGGACTTGCTCTTGAACTTTTCAAGGTACATATGGGCTCCTGGACTTATCCAGAGGAAGGATATTTCAAAATTTTCGGAGTGCCATTATATAGTGGATTCATGTACGCAAGTGTAGCGAGTTATCTTTGCCAGGCGTGGAGGAGGTTAAAGGTTGAACTGGTTAAGTGGCCACCGTTTTTGGTCGTTGTACCTCTTGCCGCTGCGATTTATTTGAATTTTTTCACACACCATTATTGGATTGATGTTCGTTGGTGGTTATCCGGACTTGTTATCATCGTCTTTTGGCGATCATTGGTCATATACGAGGTTGGTGGAACTCGTTATCGTATGCCACTCGCCCTTTCTTTTGTACTCATCGGATTTTTTATCTGGATAGCCGAAAATATCGCAACGTTCTTTAGAGCTTGGGAATACCCAAACCAAACCGAAGCATGGAGTCTCGTTCATCTAGGAAAGGTAAGTTCGTGGCTGTTATTAGTGATTGTTAGCTTTCTTATAGTAGCTACGCTAAAGCAGGTTAAGGGGAAAGACTCCACTGAGATGGATGCTGGTCAATTTTTATAAAATGACTTCACACAAGAAAATAAATAAGTAAAGACGACACATAAATGGATATATCTAAATTGTGCCGTCTTTATTTTTCTATGCTTTTATAGGTAATGCGGTGTCATATTCCGAATTTCTACAGACAAAAGTAAAATCACCTCCACTCATTCCTATGAAACAAGTTTTAATCCCACTGCTGCACCTAGGACCATGGCGATAAAAACGACCCTTCGCCAATCTTTGGATTCCCCATATAAGAGCATCCCGATTATCGCCCCACCTGATGCGCCGATTCCTGTCCAGATAGCATAAGCCGTCCCCATCGGCAAGGTTTGCATGGCGTAAGCAAGAAAAAGGAAACTTGCTCCAAATCCGATGAATAACAGCAGCAAGGATTGCCAATTACGGTCTTTGTGCAATTTATTTATCATCGCAACCCCAAACATTTCAAATAGCCCCGCTAAGATTAAAGAGACCCAAGCCATTATGCTTCCTCCCCTTTCTCAGCCTTATCATCAGTCACTAGCTTCAAGCCGACCACACCTGATAATAAAAGGAGGATCAATAGCGTTTTGCTCAGCTTGAAGGATTCTCCAAAGAAAATAATTTCTGAAAAAACGGTACCGGCTGTCCCCATACCGACAAAAACGGCATATACCGTTCCGACAGGAAGCTTCCTGCCAGCCATTATCATCAAGTAAAAACTGATGATGATCGAAATGACCGTTCCAGACCAAGTCCAAAAGTCATCTGCATGTTTTAAGCCAATCACCCAAAATACTTCAAAAAAAGCTGCAATGAATACTTTAATCCAGTTTGTGCTCATGAATTATCACACCTCCGATTTTATTCTTTACCAATAAAACAAAAAAAGCCCAAGAGATAACTGTTAAACAGTTTCTCCCAGGCTTTTATCCTTCCGTGACACAGCATGCTGTGAGTTTTCTCTCGGACCAGACCAGCAATAAGACGCACTGCGGAACCCTAGAAAACCTTTGAGATATGCAATTACCTTTCATTATACATACTTTTTGAACTTACTCAAGGTAAAAAGTTTTTCCAAGGACATGCCCAATTTAGACTAATATCCGCAAATGTCCCGTAACGTTTGCAGCAGTGATGACTTAATATATCCCAAGGTTTTTAGTTTAATTAAACATTGGGAAAAGAGGGCAAGTCATGACTGCTGAATATAACATTAGAAAAAATGCACTTCATCTTTCTGAACAGGAAAAAAGGAAATATATCCATGCTGTTTTGGTCTTAAAAGAAAAAGGGATATATAATCGGTACGTAGCGTGGCATGCTGCTGCAGGGAGATTTCAAACCCCTCCCGTTAAGCGCCCGGAAGCAGGGAACGATCCATTAGCATCGACCCGCAGTCATAATGATCATGGGGAGCGGACTGGGGCTGACAATGACAATATCCATGGAAGCCATGGTGATCAGCGAAATGCAGCTCATAGTGGGCCGGCGTTCTTGCCTTGGCATCGCTATTTCCTATGGCTGTTCGAACGCGATCTTCAATCCATTGACCCCAGTGTGACCATTCCCTACTGGGATTGGGCAGCGGATTCAGAATTGGAGGATCCAGCTTCATCCCCAATCTGGGATAGCGATTTTATGGGCGGAAACGGGAATAAAAGGAAAAACAACCTTGTCGATTCAGGACCTTTTGCCGCTGGGGGCTGGGAAGTTCTTGATGAGGAGGGGAAACCTTCAGGGGGATTGAAACGGAACTTCAGATCTAGTGAACAAGTTGCAAACCTGCCAACGAAACAAGACGTTCAAAACGTATTGAAAGTCACCCCTTTTGATGCACCACCGTGGAATTCCGAAAGCAATCCAAGTTTCCGAAATCAGCTTGAAGGATTTGTCGATGGACCGAACCTTCATAATCTAGTGCATGGCTGGGTCGGGGGACATATGGGTTCTGTACCTGTTTCGCCTAACGATCCAGTCTTCTTTTTACACCATGCCAATGTCGATCGGATATGGGCAATGTGGAAAATCCGGCACCGGGAGGAGAAATATCTCCCAAGAAGAGGTGGACCATTCAGCCATAACTTAAATGATCCTATGTTTCCGTGGGATATAACCCCCAAGGAGATGATCAATCATAGAAAATTGGGCTATATATACGATATGGAAAGGAAGATGGTGAAGGGAGATCACCATTGACTGAAGGTCAACAAGGTGCAGTGTGAGCACTGCGTCAATTTGTCGATAAAATGGAGTTCGGAATGATAACCATGATTTTTACTCGGTTGAAATCTAACTAGCTAGCCGAGTCGGCGGAAAGCTAAAGGAAGAATCATCCTCCATTGACTTTACTATTCGTAATAAAACAGATGTAATGACAGAACAAGATGTAGAGAGAATCTTTGATAGGGTTTATACAGGAGATACGCAAGAAATAAAAAAGGAACGGGACTAGGGTTATCTATTGTTGACTTGGAATAAAGATTGATGAAAAGTATGCTGCAAACGTTGATTTTATATATAGTAAAAACCCACTCATTTTGAAAAAAGATTGATCAAAATAAGTGGGTTTGGTTTTTAGGTGGAGTTAGTTTTTATAAAGGATTGATCATTTTGTGAACCTTAATGAACTAACGCACCCGTTAGTTTAAGTACATTTCTTCACAATCTTGCTTGCAATTATGTTGCCTCATAACAAAAGCCACCAATGTGTCGGCAGCCTTGTTTTTAGAAACTCCTGTATATTCTTTTCCTCCCAGTATGGTGAACCTAATAGAATCAAAGAACAGCTAAACCTTGCGACCCAAAGTAAGGAAAGTTAGTCCAGGCAGCAACCTGTAATCTTACTAGACTACCATCATCTTGGATATTAAATACTGACACTGTACCCTGATTTCCGTTAAGCGTATAGAGATATCGCCCATCTTGACTGACTTCAATATTCATAGGTAAACCGGTTGGTGTACCTGCTGGCGTACTGGAATTATGCCCGGCTACCGTTAAGGCACCGCTTCCGCTAATTCGATAAATGGTTATTGTACCGCTAAAGGTATTGGTCGCATATGCAAAACGTTCATTTTTTGATGCTGTCACCCAGCAAGTGGCCTTTTGTCCGGTCGGTATAGAGCCACTAATTACATGAAGGATTCCATTGTCACTTAAGGAATAGGAAGAAAGCGCATTAGAACCTACTTCCGTAACTAAAAGCAACCCTGAGGAAAGAAAATAAGAGCCAAAAGGCATATTGCCATTAGATTCGTTAATCATTGGTCCTGTCACTGTACCATTTTTGTTAACATTAAATATGCTGAGATGGTTTGTAGTAAGTTCAGGTATAATAATTTTACTTCCGTTCGGAGTGAAGAGGACTTGCGCGGGTTGTGCATTAATGGTGCTTAGAGAGCGATTAGATCCTGGAATAGGAAGGAGATGCCCGTTTTCTTCTATATAAAAACCCGAAATATTCGATGCAAAATGATTGGCGGCATCACCTACATTGGAGACATAAAGAAGGTTCCCGAATACACCGATGCTATTGGGTTGGGCGCCTCCCGATAGTTTTACGTCCGCAAAGATAAGACGCCCATTTTCAGTTACCATAAAACTGCTGATACTATTACTGCCTGCATTAACTGCAAAAAGGAAACGACCATCACTGGACAAAGTTAAAGAGCCTTGAGACTGAAGAGGATCGATTCCATCGTTCCGCAATGCGGTTGAGACTTCCTTTGTCCCCGTACCTTTTCCGTAGGTCGGATAGGAAGCCATAAAGGTGAGCAATCCATTCATGTCCTTGTAAAAGGCAATGATTTGATTCATTACTTCATTATTGGTCATCATGTACACCATACTCGCACGCGCACGAAAATAATTGTTCATTATCTGCATTTTATGACTCTCCTCCTTCCATAATTTTATATGGTTCTTTTGCCATTTACATTCCGAAAATGGAAGTAAATTGGTTTACAAAGAGAGGTGGACTATCATCCAACTTATCCCACTAACCTGCCCCGTTAGTTTATTAAGACAAGCTAACCTTATTCAAGAATCGCGCCCGATTGTTGAAAATTGTCCCGGAACACCAACACTGAAAGGATATTCAAGATAAGCACTCGAAGTAGATTATTGCCTAAAATACTTTTTTTATGAGACTATTTGTTTTTAATCCGATGCTGGAACGACAGAGTCGCAATAAATACAGTTACTCCCCACAAGAATAATCCTCCGTACGTTACCACATACACCCAAATGGCTAATCCTTCGGCGTATCCTTTTGGAAGCACTCCTAAAAATTGAAGAGCTGTCAAGAAGCTAATTAGAACTGTCAACACCCCAACTGACCATCCTGATATGATTAATAACCATTTTGGTAGTTTCTCCCCCCAGGAAGTCACGAGAGCTAAAGCAAATAAAGATGCCAGTATCGCCAAGATAGCTGTGAAGTCTATTCCGATGGTATATAACGTATTTAGAAAAGCAGATCCTTCTTTTAATGTATCACCAAGCCCTGCTACATCTTGTACAGCTTGTTTTGTTGTAAGTCCTACCGTTGATCCCCATGCCCAAAGCGATTTTAAAATTGCATACGGCAACAGTGCAAGAGCTGCAACATAGCCCCATCCTTTAGTCAAATAAGTTTTTTCAGCTATTTCTGACCTCATATGTTTCTCATGTTTCAAGCTCAAAAGACATTCTCCCTTCTCGTTTAAGAAATGAAGCCTATTAGTTTTAAAAATTACCTAAAAGTACAAAGTTTCAAAAATCTTCAAATA